>CAYFJO010000043.1:0-42581 GCA_964343305.1 uncultured Pirellulaceae bacterium
TTTGCACGATGTCGCGGAACCGTTCCCGGTCGAAGGCCATGTTGCGAATGACGACCTCGTCTTCGCCGCCCAGCAGGATGAGCGACACCGGATCGCCAGGTTGAATGTGATCGCTGATGACCTCGACCTGATCCAGGGCGCGGCGAAAGCGACTCGCGTCTTCTTCGCCGTGGTTCATGCTGAATGAAGCATCGATTCCGATGACAACACCGGCTCGCGATTCACCAGGAATCCAACTGGCCATCCCATCGCGCCACGCCGGTCGGGCAAGCGCCGCAACAAGAAACAGCAAAGCCAGACAACGAAAACAAAGAAGCAGCAAATCACGCAGTCGCAACTGTCGCGAGCGAACGCGAACGTTTCGATTCAGAAACTGCATCGCAGCCCACTGCGTGTGCTGAACGCGATGACGGTTCAAAAGGTGAGCGAGGATCGGCATCGCCACTCCCAACCCGGCGAGCAAGAGCAGCGGGTTGAGGAAAGTCATGACCGGCCTCCGTTAACCGTCGCCTGCCGTCTGAAAAAGAACTCGCTCAAAACTCCGTCGAGTGGAAGCGACGTATTTACAGTTGTGTAGTCCACATGACTCGCCGTGCATCCATTGCGAAGCGTCTCCAGCCACGTGTTGAAATTGGCGAGGTAGTCTTCTCGAATCCGGTCGGCCTGTGTGGTCAGTGGCTCTTCCTGCTCAAGCCCCTCGAAACACCAGGCGCCTTTGAAGGGAAACTCAAGTTCATACGGGTCAAGTGTGTGCAGCACGACAACGTTGTGACCATCGAACCGCAGATGATCGAGCCCGGCAAGAATGTCATCCGCGTCGGAAAGCAGGTCCGAGATCACCACGACAAACGATCGTCGCTTCATCATGAGCGCGATGTCGTGCAACTGTTTCGCGATACTGCTTCGCGGCACGGGCTTGACGTCGCGCAGAAGCTGGTCGATCTGCAGGATAATTCCCATCGCCGAACGCGGCGGCAAATACGCACGCACCTCAGAATCAAAGATGGACAGCCCCACGGAATCGCGTTGCTTGAGCACCATGTATGCCAGGGAGGCCGCGAGAAACTTAGCGTACTCCAACTTGCTGACTTTCCCTGAGGCGTAGTTCATCGACGCGCTGGCATCGATCAGAACGTAACAATCGAAATTCGTCTCGGCCTCGTACAGCTTGGTGTAGTAACGGTCGGTGCGGCCGAACACTCGCCAGTCGATGCTGCGGATGGCGTCGCCGGGCGCATACTGCCGGTGATGGGCGAACTCGGTGCTGAAGCCGCGCAGCGGACTGCGATGCGTTCCCACCCGCAATCCTTCCACCACCTCGCGCGCGACCAGCTCCAAGTCGCCAAGCTGCTGCAGCACCTCGGGGTCGAGGTAGTTGGTTTGTGGTAAATGTTCCGACATCCGCTCAACCTGTCTTCCGTGCTAGCAGCTTTTCGTCTGCCGGAATCTCGGCCACGAGCTTTTCGATCAGCGCATCGGCCGTCATTCCTTCCGAACGCGCCGCGAAGCTGGGGATGATGCGATGCCGTAGGATCGGTAGACACAACTCCCGGATATCGTCGACGGAAACATGACACCGCCCGCGCAGCGCCGCTCTCGCTTTTCCGGCCAGAATCAAGTTCAGCGATGCGCGCGGTCCAGCTCCCCAGGCCATCAGTTTCTTCACGAACTCCGGAGCGTCCGGCTCATCGGGGCGCGTTGCCCGAACCAGCTCCGCCGCGTATTCAAATACATGGTCAGCCACCGGAATGCGTCGCACCACATGCTGAAATTCGAGGATCGAGGGACCAGCCACAACCTCGTTCAGCACGGGCTCGTCGTCGGTGGTCACACTCCGCATGATGTCAAGCTCTTCGGCTTTGCTGGGATACTTGACCATGATATTGAACAGAAACCGGTCGAGCTGAGCTTCCGGCAGCGGGTATGTGCCCTCTTGTTCGATCGGGTTCTGAGTCGCCAGCACAAAAAACGGCTGATCGAGTTCGTAGTCCACGCCGCCGGAAGAGACACGCTTCTCCTGCATCGCCTCCAGCAGCGCGGCTTGCGTCTTGGGCGGCGTCCGGTTGATCTCATCGGCCAGCAACAGATTGGTAAACACCGGTCCCTTCTGAAACTTGAACCTCCGCTCGTGGGTCTCGGGGTCTTCCTGAAGCAACTCGGTCCCGGTGATGTCCGAAGGCATCAGGTCCGGTGTGAACTGAATCCGCTTAAAGGAAAGTGACATGGTCTGCGCCAGCGAGCTGACCAGCAGCGTCTTGGCCAACCCCGGGACGCCCACTAATAGGCAATGCCCGCGCGCAAAGATGGCGATCATCATCTCGTCGATGACGTCGTCCATGCCAACGATCGTCTTACGTAATTCGGCAACGATCGCATCCCGTGCCTGGCCGAGCTTCTCCACGGCGGCGACATCATCACCGCCGGCGTTTTGATTGGGGCTATCACTCATGGATTCTAGTTTCTCCTTTAGATGATCCATTTCTCGGGTCTGGTTGCTGTGAAAGAAGTTTCACGTTTGAGAACCCGCGGAAATATTCGGTATTCGTTTTCATAGTCTGAGAATGATTTGATTAGTTTCGATTCATGTTTTCTGCGAACAGAAGAAACACGCTGGCTGTCCAGGTATACGCTGGGCAACGCAAGGGTTCGCCCGTTTCGGCGTTGAAGTTTTCGGGGAAGCCACTACTGCCACACATCGTGCAGAAGCGGTTGGCGATCGTGTTGGCCAGGTCTTTGAAGCCCGACCGTTCCAGGCCCGTCACCGCGATGAAGGTCGAAGGGGCCCAGATCGAGCCCTTCCAATAGCCATCTTTGCGATAGAACGGGCTGCCGAGTTTTTCGGTAGACAATCCCCACTTTGTCAGATGTCCTTCGATGCCGTTCTTCAAGGCGACCCGCATCTCGGCGGGTAGACGCTGTCCGAGAATGATGGGAAGCCAGGGAATCAGGCTTTGGGATTCCACATAAGATCCGTCGTTGGCAAGGCGAGCGACGAAGCGATCGTCGCGCCAGAGTTCTTCGACGAGGGCCTGTTGCAACGCATTGGCTCGCTTCTTCCATTGGTCGCGTTCATCATCCTTGCCCAACTCGGAGGCCAGTTCTGCAAGGACGTCCATCTGCACGATCAGCAACGCCGCCAGATCCGGAGCGACCAGCGGAACACCCTTCTTGAACATCGAGCTGTTGTCCCAGCCGCTGTCGTTGCCGTGCAAGTAGTGAGGCAGCCGTTGGTCTTTTAAGCGACGATGCTTCATCCACCAGTTGGTCTGCTTCGCGAGCGACGCGTAAATCATCTGCATGGCCGCGCTCGACGGTTTCTCGGGCATCCGCCGGAGCACTTCTCGAAATGCCAGGCCATGAACCGGCGGCTTCGAAAAGTTGTACGTCAATTCCAGATCATTGAAACTGTCCGGATAGCTGCCGAATTCGTCCTGGAGATCCACCATGGTGAGCATCTGATCGACTGCCAGCTTCGGATGTCCTTTCGCCAGTGCCATGGCGTTGAAACAGTGATCCCAACTCCAGATTCTGTTCATCCAGTTTTTTGACATCAGCAGGGAGTGACGTTTCACGAGGCCGCGCGGTTGAACCGTACTGGTCCAAACGACATACGTCGCCAGCCGCTGTGAGTGGCGATCCTGAGGACGCACGTCTGGCATGGCATTCAGGAATCTGGTGAATGCCTCTTTGGCACTTTTCACGCACTCATCAAACTCGGCGCGGTCAGGCCGTACCCAAGTGCTGTCATACGCGTCGATCGCGATCTCCCAGCGTCCGTCTTCCGCCGGCGCGATCAACGCGACTTTCGGAAACACGGGTTGCGTCGCAACCAACTGGCGAAGGCTCGCGCTTCCGTGGAGCACCTCGACCTGGTAGCGTCGCGAGAAAGGCATGTTGAAGGTCAACAGCCGTGGACCAATGTTGTAAATCAGATTACGTTTGCCCATTTGAAAGCCGACACCTTGCCCGCGCATGCGCACCGTACCCGGCCGTTCGTAGCAGATTTCCACTTGGCCCTGATCCGTCTTCAAGGTGAGCAGCCAAGGCGTGGCAATGATTTCAGGCGTCACAACTTTGCCATCAACGAGCGTCCGCAGCGGAAACAGATCGGCCCCTTTGCCATGATGATTGCGAAAGAACAGCTCGGTTTCATCACGAGGAATGGAAATCGAAGTCCAGGCGCCAAAAGTGCTGAAAGGAACTCGGTCAACTTTGAAGAGTGAGTTCTCTTGCTTTTCGTCGGAACCCGCCACGGCCGCACGAGCCGCGGCGAGTGTAATCGCCACGACACACAGCAACTGAATGATATTTCGATTGATTCTGTTTGATAACATGAGTTTGATCATATGGCAGGCATACGAAGCTCGTCACTGAACGTAGGATATGATACACGGCAAGGGAATTGTTTCTGAGTAAATTCGTATCGTTTTTGAGAACCGGCGAATCAAACAATCGTGCAATCAAAAGTCCAGATCCAGGTCGTTGAATTCAGCGAGTGGGGGTTTGCCGGGGTTGTCCAGTTTTAGCAGGTTTTTGCCGGCTTGGGCGGAGAGGGATTTCCAACGGGCATAGGCTCCTTGGGCATACTTGTCTTTCTTGAGAACCGCGGCGACGCCGCCTCGAAGATAGCTGACTTCGATGAACTCGATCGCGTCGATCAGTGCGGCGGCGGCTAGTTTGCGATCGGCCGGAGTGGCTTTTTCCATGCCACTGGTGGCTGAGATAATGCTTTCGGCGGCGGTTGTAGTGACTCCGCCTTGTCGCATCACGCGCTGCAGGATCTGGGCGCTGCGGCCGGAACGGACGGTGCCGAGATACGCCGTCATCGACTCGTTCCGCACCATTCTTAGCAGCGGGTCTGCAAAGTCGAGTCGTTGCTTGTTCGTTAAATTGTTGATGCCATTGGGGCCGACAACCATACGACGCACCGCTTCGCTCGCGGCAATGTTGGCGCGTGGCGTGTCCAGGTTCTCCTTGATGATCGACAGCAACAACTGTGAGGCTTGCTCGTCAGGTGACCACGACAGGGCATAGATAATCTCGCGGAACTCGGCGTCGCTGGCGCTATCGGCCGCCTTCTTCAATGCGGTCAGGCTTTCTTCGCCGCCGAGGCGTGCGAGTATCCAGTAGAGCGAATGACGTACGGGCGGTTCCCATTGCGGCAAGGCCCACAACGCGACTTTGCGGATTTGTTGTGCGGCTTCGGGTTGGTCGCTTAGCGAAAGCAGCGCCTGTTCGCAGGCTTCCAGTTCCAGTGGGGCGCGGGCGTCGCGCATGAACGCGAAGATTAGTTTCGATTCTTTTTCACCGCCGAGTTTTGCGACGGCTTGCACGGCGGCGGCGCGGACGGCTCCTTCCGCGTGTTCGAGCGCCTTGCGCGCCACGGGCAGGGCTTCGACATCGCCGCGTTCGGCGAGGACGGTCAGGATCGCGGCGGCTTGACGGGTTGTAGCTACGCTCGCCAGAGCGTGGATTTGTTTGGCGTCTTTCCACCGTCTGGCGACGGTAGCCACAGTGGCGAAATGCGACAGCAGCGAACTGGTTACGTCTTTGCCTTCAAGCTTCACGGCCAATAGGTGAGCGTGTTGACGTAACCGCCAATAATCGTGTCCCAGGTACGGCACCAAGTCGTCAATCGCGTCTGGCCCTAGAATTTCGACCAGGTAATTCATGGCCGCGATCTTCCGGAAATAATTCTTGCGTACCGGATCTTTCAACTCCGCACGACACAGTTTGATTTTCGTGCCGGTTCCGTCGGCTTTGGCAAGTTTGGTTTGGAAGAAACGCTCGACATCGGTGGCGAGACTTGGCAGCGGGGCAGTGGGCTTGGCGGCTTCGATTATCGAAATCAAATCCTGCACTTTGGTGTAGATCCGCTTCTCTCCCTCGCGTTCCACGACGGTCGCCAACGGATCGTCGGCCAACCAAAGTTTCAGCGGATCAAGCAGCTCGCGACAAGCGCCGGGATTCTTCTTAATCACTTTCGTGTCCACAAACGCCCGCTTGAATTTGACAAGAGGGCGGACCGATCGAGTAATCTCAGCGTTCTTGCGAAGATAGTTCGCACTGGCCTGGATCGCTTCGTGATAGCCGTGTTTGCTGAGAATTGCCTGTCCCACCCAGTGTCGTCCGGCGAACATATGGTCGCTGGTCTGCTCATTCTCGGCGACATAGGTCAGGGGTCCGGCAAGCCGAACCACCGTATCTTTGGACCAGATCCCCGCACGTGTTCGCAGGAAGCCGCGGTTGCCGATCGGGTCGAGATCGAGCAGTTTTTCAAGCGCCGCCTGCACCAGTTCTTCGTCGAAGCCGGCTTCGAACGGTGACTCGGCGAGCTTTTTATCCTTCATGCCGAACAACGGATTTTGAACCCAGGCGGGGAAGTTGTTGGGCGACGCCGTCTCGTCATCGCGCTCCGTCACGGTCGCATTGAGAAAAGCCAGTTGAGTCTCTTGACTGTCGGACGCCTTGTTCATCGTCACCATCGCCTGCATCCGCACGAATTCTTTGGGGTCGTCCAACAACCGTGCGACCTTCGACATGTACTGGAGTGTCGCGTCAGTGCCGCATGCCGCGAGTCCCCGGCAACCGCTGCCACGAAGTCGAGGCTCGTCGCTTTCGAGCAACTTCGCCAATCGCGGCAGGATCTCTTTCTCGCCGGCCAGATAGCGTTTGCCTAACTCGCGAGCGTACTGCCCTCGCGCTTTGGGTTTGAACATGTCGAGCTGCTTGAACAACTCGTCCGTCGTCCGCTCAGCGTAGGGCTTGCCGGCCATCTTGATCAACGTCGGGTCGTTCAGTTGCGGCAACGCGCTGGTCATCAGGTGATCAAAACTTTTCTCGGTCCAGGCGTAGGACTCGTCGAAGTCTTTGCCGGTCCACAACGTCTGCTTAAGCGGCGCGGAGTAGTGTAGCGCGAAAGTCGCCGTAGGATCACGAAGTTCCTGCGGTCCGCCGGTCGGCGATTGGATCACAAACCCGCCGTCGAATCGGCGGCTGAGCGTGAATCGCCAACGCATGTTGCGGTGTGTGGCGATCGTGCCCTTGGGCCCGCACAGCGTCGCGGCCCAAGGCGAGTAGTGCCAGAAGTAGTCGTTGCCGTGCCCGGCGCGCCGAGTGAACGACGCGTGGGTGGACATCTGTGCGAAGTACTTGGCTCCGTGGTGGTCGCCGATCTGTTTCAGCGCGAACGCGACCCCCACGTTTTTGCCGTTGCTGTCATCTGTAGCCGCCGCCCCATGCATGCCATAGGGGATGCCGCCCTTGTCCACGTAAGACCCGAAGAACTTGTGTGCCCGCTTCACGGCAAGATCGATCTCCGGGTGTTTGATGCCGAGTTTTTGCGCCAGCGCGACCAGAAAAAAGCAGCGATTACCCGCGGCGTTCAGGGCGCCGTAGCCGGGGTTCCAGCCGTGCAGCTTGCCACCGTTGAACGATGGGAAAGCAAACGTGTGCCCCCAGCTTCCCCCGCCGGCCTGCCCCATTGCCGTTTCGATCGCATACTTTCGCAGGGCGGGCAGGACGAAGTCGTCGCCCGTCGCGTCGTAATAGATTGCACAGGCCAGCCCGTCGAAGCCGTAGTGCCAGCTCTGGTAGCCTTTGTAGCCCTTGTAACCCGGTTCGAATTTCGCACCGATCTTCTCGGTTGGCGGCCGCCACGGCGAACGCGCGCTGCGCACCCATTCATGCACCAACTTGCGGTGCTCCGGTTTGCCGGACGCGACCAGCGCGAGTGCCATGATCGTTCCCCGGCGGTCGGCTCTGACCTTGCCTGCCTTGAACTGCGCTTCCAGCACTTTCCAGGCGTTCTCACGAATGCGCTCGGCTTTGGGACAGTCATACGGCGAGGTGTCGCTGTACTCGGGGAAGACCTCGAGGTTGAGGGTGATCTCAATGGTCTTGCTATCGATCGGGAACTCATCGGAGTTTTGGCTTCGCGCCTCTCTTTTCTGCTCGGCTTCAGGCTTCCAGTCGTAGAGCGTTTTGTCGTTGGCCGGCTTGTTGAGAAGCTTCTCGATATCCACGCCGGCGATATCCTTCTTGCCGTTGCGCGCGGAAAAGTTCTTGTCGCGCCAGACGATCAGTTTGAGCGTGCCGTCGTTGACCGGGCGCTCGGCCTCGATGATCTGTTTGCCGAGGAGCATGCCCATGTTCCGCCCAGCGCCGAAGCGAGTTCCATTGACGCCGAGAATGACATCACCCCACTGCAGTTTGCCTTCAGCGGGCGAGCCGGCAAACACGGCGGTGACCTCGATCTGATCGCCTTTAAGCCCGCCGACCATGTAACCGAGAACGCCGGTCGGACCCAGGTGCCAGGTGTTCCATTTGACGCGATTGCCAATCGGGTCGCCCTTAGTCAGATCCGGTAACCTGGACGGACGTTTTGTCTGCGCATCGCTGTCAAGCTCGCCGTCATTGGCCAGTTCTTCGAGTTGCTCCGGCGTCAACGTGCGTTCTTGGGCAATGCTCGTTGAGGCGAAGCACAGCAACAACAAGGTGAGCGCGAAAGCTAGGCAAGCAACCGACCCTTCGGGCCTTAAACATAGTGTTGAGTTTTGGTTTGTCATGTTTTTGTTCCTTGGCGCGATTATTCACGCTTTTTGTTGTGATTCCTCTCGACAAAGCAACAATGAATATCCCGTCGCTTGGCCCAAATTCGCAAACCGATGACGTGTCTCTTCCGAAATCGGCGTCGGAATATCCCATACGATGTGAACGGTCTGTGTGACGCGAGCACGAGTCGTACGTCGCTCGGTCATCAGTTCCATGAACCTCGCCAGCAATTGCTCGCCGCGTTCCGACGAGTTGACGACAAATGAGTTGCGTCCGTACCAGAGCGTCTCGAAAACAAAATCGTCATCCATCTGCCCGTTGAAGTCAGCGACGTTCAGCACTTCGACCGGCCAGCGACGTAGCGGCAGTCGATAAACGGTCGTCGAGGCCTTCGCAGCGGCTGCTTGATCATCGGTGATATACAAAAACGACTCGCCACGCCGCGCAAACACTCGTAACTCATTGAGCAACTTTCTGCGGGGCGACTTGGTGCGAACGGTTACCGGATCGCGCGGCGTCATCGCATCGACCCAACTGCTGGGAAGCGGCAGCGGAAAATACGATCGGTCGTAGAGATTCGCGCGGCGTAAATAGTCCACCACAACAACAACGAAGCCCAACCCCAGCATCACTCGGATCATCGTCAGATTCGCGGAGTCCAACCGGTCCGCCGCAAGCTTGTCGCGGTCCGACATCAGGATCGGGTCGAGCGGTTCCTCTTCGATCAACACGTCAGACTTGACGCCTTCCTGCTCCTCAGTCGCGCCGATTTGCGCTTCCAGGCTGTCGTCGATTGTAGCTGCCGATCGCTGCTTCTTCTCTTTCTTCCAATCCGGCGTCGCGCCTTCGTTGAAACTTTGCAAGTACTTGATGTCCGATTCGTCCATCCCGGCCTTGTCGAGAAAGTCGTCTTTGGTGTCTTCAGCGAATCGAATCTGCGCCACTTCCTCTTCACGCGCCGACGTCGCTGCCTGGTGAGCAAGTTCCTGCCTGTCGAGTTGCTCTTGGATCTGTTTGCTACGGTCCACCTGAATGCGATTCACATACGAATTGGAATTGATCTTCGCAGCGACAAACGCGGCCACCCCAAACAGCAACGCGACATAAACGAGCCAACCCCGTCGCCGCAGCAGCAGGTGTAACAACCACAACAGCGGCATGCACAGCCACAAGGCAATGCTCGCGTATCCGATCGGGCTGAAAATTTCCCAGTTCATTGTCGCTTATCCGATAATTCTATTTTCGCAGCTTCTTCACTGCGTCGTCCCACTGGTTAAACGCGTAGTACACCAGATTCACACCAAGGTGCATCGCCGCATCGCGCATCTCCGGCGTCACGTCGCTGTATCCTGGCGACTTCCACGCATCGTTCATATCGCCTGGATGATAAAACGCGATCCAGCGGCCTTCGTGCTTCAACCCCAACGCCCGCCGTCCGCCGTGATGCCAAAACGCGGGCGCGCCGTTTGGGAATCCATAAGGCAGTTGATACAACATGTCGTCGTCCGCGATATCCAAAAGCTGCTTGTCCGGAAACACTTGCCGAATGAAGCCCCGGAACGAGCGATCAAATTCGGCGCTACCGGCGTCGGCAATTAACATCCCGCCCTTCAAGCAGTACTGGCGCAAGATCTTCTGGTCATTCGACGAGACCCGCCCTATGCCGCGGTTACCGGTCAGGAAGACAAACGGCGGAAAGCCATCTTCCGGATATTTGTCCAACAACGCAATCGAGTGGCTTTCCCCATTCGCGGCGATCTTCTTGAACCCAGTAGCCTGAGCGAACGCGCGCAGGAAATTAATATCCGCGGCAGTCTGGTTCATGCCATCGTCCCAGCCGGCCCCGCCATGATCGAGGTGGATCAAGCGAATCTTGTAGTTTTCCATGCCTTCCGGCCAGCCGCCTTTCGTGCCGCCGCCCTTGCCCATCTTTCCGGCTTTGGCATTCACACTGGCCTGATACGTGTGCTGCGTTTGTTCATCCATAACGCGATCGACCTCGGTGTCATCCAAGTCTGGCTGGGCGAACAGGATCGCCGAATTGGGCCGCAGTGTGAGGGTCTTCGTTTTCTTTTTCTTCGGCTTCACGACTTTGACCATCGCGACCACCGGATTGCCGCTGCCCTTGGGCACGCGATACGGCTCGACACACCCACGCATTTGGAGCAGCCACGGGATCAGAATCAAAATCAGAACGTGAGTGGAAAAGCTCGCATAGATACTACGCCGTGCTCGCGGGTCGCGGCCATGCGTTCGGACGTCTTCGAGCACTCGATCGCCTTGCATCGGCGGACCCGTCTTGCGAGTGAACGCCGAGTAAACCGAGCGGCATCGCAACATCGCATGCAGCCAGGCAGCATACATGCCAACGGCTAAAGCCGGCCAACACATGGACCACCAAAAAACGATCGCTGTAGCGCGATCTTGCGCTCCGCCGTTGAATTCAAATTCCGCCCGCACCACCGCAAAGATCGCCAGCCACACAACCACCGCGTAGGCGGCCACGGCAGGATAGACCAACACCAGCGCCGCGCGCAGCAAATGGTAAGTCGGCGTGATTCGCACGAGACTCAACACGCCGCATGCGCCACAAACCGTGCCGACGATCCCAAACGCCAAGAAGCAGATTGTAAGCGCCGATGCCAGACCATTGTCGTCAAGTAGTATCGCCACGTTCGCATTGCTATCAAGCATTGCCACAAGCGCGGGCGGTCCAAACTTCCAAATCAAGAAACCCAACCCTGCAAGCATACCGGTCGCGACACTGACCACTAACGCTTTATACGCAGACGGTCGCGTCGGAATCTCGTCGATCCTGGCGGTGTGCGGCTGTGTTTGGGATTCGGTCACTAATGCGTGGCGTTGAGAAGGGCTTGCCGTTAAACGAGTCAAAGCCTCAGCTACTTAAACAAATCTTCCTCTTCCTCGATTGGCGGCAGGTCCGGTAAGTCGGGACCGTCCGCTTTCTTTTTCAATTCTTTTTCGATTGCGGATTTAGGTTCCTTGGCCGTTGGATCATCAGACGTGCCATCGGGCTTTGGCGGCGTGTTCCGTGTATCAGGGTTCGCTGGTTTGGAAGTGGCCGTCGTGTCGGGAGTTGAATCGCCCTTAGCAAAACGCTCACTGAGATCCTGCGGGCTGATTCCGTGACGCTCGGCGATCTTGCGCAGCGACTTGGTTGCTTCATCCACAGCCAAGTCGAGGCGTTCTTCTTCGCTCAACGACGAAGTGTCTTCGCCAAGAACCTCGTTTTTCAAGTACCGAACGCTGAAGACGCCCACGAGCACGACATGGACGATCACTGTGAAGGCCAGAATGGTCACGACGGGGCGTCCACGAAAATCGCTCATTAACGAATCAGGGCTGACTTCATCGGCGGTAGATTGTTCTGTTGTCATTGTTTGTCCTTTGTGAGTTTTCGTAGCGGCAGTCGTGAGACTTCCGGACTGAACTCTCACGAGTTCAGCTACAACAACTTGCTATTTCTCTTCTCCCACCGCCTCGATGATCCCGCCCGCTTCGGCGATTGCTTTGAGGACGGGCTCAAATGTCTCTTTTGACAAATTCGCGTCGCATTTAAACTGGACGTGACGTTGTTCGTCGGCGACGGTCTTGGACAACAACGCTCGCACTCCCCACTCGACGTCCTTAGCGTTGTCCACACGGTCGCCGTCGAAGTAGATCACGCCCTCGGGATCAATCGCCACGCGAGCGGCCACGACCGCTTCGGTCTTTTGGACTTGCTCGGACGTAGGCAGGTCGATCGGCAAATCCTTGTCCTTGGCAAATTCGCTGAGCAATAGGAAGAAGATGATCAGCAAAAACGCGATATCCCCCATGCTGGCCACGGGCACTTGAACTTTGCGACGTCTTTTCTTTCGCGATGGTTTCACGGTTATTCGTCTTCCTCGACGATGGCGACAACACCACCATTGGAACTGATCGCGGCGAGGACTTGAAAGTAGGATTCATAGGCAGTCATGTTTGTGGATTCGAGCATGATGACCCGTTTATCCGGCGGTTGCTCGGCAAGCTTTAGTGCGGCCAGTCTTGCGTTAAGATTCTCGACCGTCACTTTTTTGTCGCTGAAGTAGATGTCCGATCCGCGAAGATTGACGATCGACGTCTTGTCCACCTGCGATTCGGCTTGCTTCTCACCCGTCGGCAAGTCGGCAGTGATGCTTTTGACTTTGACCAACGTCGTCGCCACCAGAAAATAAATGATCAACAAGAACGCGATGTCGGAAAACGAACCGGTGGGGATCACACCCGTGCGATGTTTCTTTTCTTGTTGTTTGCGATGTTTGGACATGTTGTTCTGTTTTGTTTAACGCCGATCAATGATGCGTCAGGATAAACTCGACCAGGTCGGTCGTTGATTCCTCGATTTCCAATTCAATCTCATCGCTCCAACGATTGAATACACTCTGCGGGATAACCGCGGACAGCGCGATGATCAGACCGACTGCGGTCGTCACCAAAGCTTCGGCAATTCCGGCGGCAACAGCGCCGCCGCTGCCCGACACGCTGCCGGCGTCAGCCAGGCCCGAGAAGGACGCGATCATTCCGGTGACCGTTCCGGTCATGCCCAGCAGCGGCGCCGCTGTTCCAACCGTCGTTAGCACGTCCAGCCGTTTGTTCACGACACCCATCGCCTGAGCTTCGTAATCTTCCATCACTTGAGCGACGACCATTCGCATCGTCTCGGTACTTTCGCCCTTTTCTTTCAGTTGCTGGTACGAACGCAAGCCGGCCAACACGACCGAAGCAATCGGCCCTCGCGCCGATTCACATTCCGAGATTGCACCTGCGATGTGGCCTTTTCGTAGGCTGGCCATCACTTTTGATCGCAATGCACGCGTGTCGATTTTGCGATTCGCGCGAAACGCGATCCAACGGTCGTAGACCACCGCGAGGCTGACAAGGCTGCACAACATGAGCGGCACCATCAGCGGCCCGCCGTTGAGAATATGTTCAAGCATGGTTGTTATCCGGATTCAGTTTCTAGTTCTGCTATACCAATTTTCTCTTATCTTAATCCCGACTCGGCAGTCTCCGCAGAGGTGTAAGATTAAGATCAGGAACCAACACCCACTCCGCCTTTCAGCGCGTCCAACACGCGCAGTCCGTCGGTTGGCGACATGGCCAGGCGGCTGAATTGCAAATCTTCGCCAGCCTCGATCACGAGTTCTCCGGTCGTGTGGCAGTAGTGACTGCCTTGGCAATCCGCGATGGGAAAGCGTTGTATATAATGCCGCCGCGCGGCGGCCAGGACGACGACATCCTCTTCCATGACACAAACCCAAAGCGGCGTGCGCCACCACCATCGACCCGCATCAACGCTCGTGTTGCTGCGGACCACCAGCCTAGGCTCTGCGCCGCCCATTTCGGTGTTCAGGACTTTGCGTTCGCGTTTGTTCATAACATCGAATTGGATTCAATTCCGTAAGGCCATCGGCCTGGTCGTTTGCCTAGCCCAGCCCATTGGGCTGGGTAACGCGAAATTAAAAATCATTGGTTAGGGCAAACGGCCCGGTCGTTTGTTGATCGCACATGCAAATGGCCGGGCCGTTGGCCCTATCGTTTTATTGTGTTTCCCTATTTCCCGCCCGATGGGCTGAGCTAGGCATACTGCTGGGCCTTTGGCCCGGAACGTCGCGGGATCGCTACACATCTTGTATGCCGTCGCCGGCCGACTCGGCGTTAAACAATCACCTTTGTTTCTTTAAACCCTCCAGCAGTCGCTCCCTCGCTTCCTCTTCCATTTTGATGATTCTTGCGAAGGCCGGGTCGGCCAACCGGCCTCGGCTGTATTTGGCCCAGACGCTGTCAGGGAAATCGAAGGTAGTGCGGCGGTAGATCTCGTAGGCCGTCTGCAGGTCGTCTCCCCTGCTGGATTGGGCTGCCATCCTCTCGTGGCTCAGGCCGTTCCAATACAACGCCTGGGCACGAATGTCGCGGCCGTCGTAGGACTCGTTGTCGATCACGATTTTGAATGCTTCGACTGCGGTTTTGTAATCGCCGGCTCGCATGTAATTCTGAGCCGACCGCAGTCCGGCCAAGCCGGCGAGTTTGTCGTCGGGGAATCGGCTTTGCAGTTTGCTGAAGACCGTGGCCGCGTTGAGGCACTCTTTCGTCGCCAGTTCGCGGAAGCGGATCGCTTCGCCGGCGGCTTCGACGTCGTTCTCTTTCTTCTCCAGTGCCTCGGCTTCGTTCTTGTACGTGAGGCCCAGCTTCTGGAAGTACGAACCGAGTCGCGACATGACGGACGGAATCAATTCATGATCCGGATACTTGTAGGCGAGCTTGACGTATTCCTCGACGGCGATGTCCAGCTCGCCCATCTTTTCGTAGACCAGTGCCTTCTTGAACTGGGCCTGAGGAGCGAATTCGGTGTCGGGGTAGTCGAGCGGAATCTTCGAGAACCGCGCGAGCGCGTCCTGATACATGAGCTGTTTCGACGCCTCGTTCTTCGACAGGTCGGCGTATTCCTGTGCGAGATTGCCGAGCAGGTATTCGGCGTGGGCTTTCAGTTCATCGTCCTGATGCGAAGCGATGGCTTCGGCCAGCAGTTTCTGAGCGTGACTCATCTCGCGGCGGGCGAGGCTCTCCTGATCCATCTTGCGATGGTGCTTGGCCAGCTCGAAGAAACACTCGGCCAGAGTGAAGGTGGTTCTGATGGCCACGCCGTCTTCGCCGTAGCGTTTGCTGAACGGTTCGACTGCGCCGTCAGCGCCTTTGTTGACCGACACTGTGAGCGGAAGGGCGCTAGCCCCCGGTCCCGCGCCACCGGCGGCTAGCGCCTTGCCGCTCACGGACACCGTGACTTGATCGCCGTACTTCACGGGGAAGCCGTGGAGTGCAACGGATGGCAGTTTCTTGCTGGTCGGTTTCGATGCGTAGCCGAGCGCGAAGGAGCCTTTGAAGTGACCGGAGTGGGCGGCAGTTTCTCGTAGCTGGAATGCGGTGGTGCCTCCGCTGGCGGCTTTCAGGTCGACGGTGGTGGCGTCTCGATCGGGGCCCTGGTCAAGACCGGGAGCGATCAGGCGGACGTAAAGTTTTTCGCCGACGAACGCCTTGGAGATTTCGCGGCGATAGCGGCCGTTCATGACGTCGAGGAAGGCGTCGCTGGTCAGCGTCACGGTGGTGGTGTGCCACTGGGGTTTGCCTTGCTCGTCCTTATAGGCGTAGCCGATGTAAACTTTGTCACCAGCACGAACGGCGAGGCCGTCGGGGATTTGCGATGAGGGCAACGAATCGGCGGCTGAAGTTGCGAAGCTGCGGGATGGCAGTTCGCCAAGGATCAGCGGGACGCTGAAGGAAAAGCGACCCTGGTCCAGTGGCGGCGCGTTGCTCGGGGCTTTGGCCGGCGTACCCGGGATGTAACCGGATGCTTCGTGGTCGTCTTTCGCTCCGCGAAAGGATGCACTTTCGCGGAGCGAAAGACGACCATTCAGCTTCAGCGTGCCGGGGACACGGACGTCGAAGGGCGAGCCCGAAAGTTCTCCCGCTGCTTTGCGACCGCGGTCGGTCTGGACGTAGGCGGTGATCGTGCTGCTGCCCGCGAAGGCCAGATGCGGGGCGATGACGTCGAATCGCAGTTCGGCTCCGATCAGGGATTGCGGCGTCTGCGATTTGATCGCAGCGTGGTCCATGTGGGCGTAGTTCAGCGAACGACGCGGCAGGATGATCTCGGGGCCGTTTTCGTCATCGTCTGGCTGCTCGTTCTCGTCGGATTCGGGAGGTGGGAGTTGTTCAGTCGTGACGTTGTAGACTGCGAGCGACGGTTTGGTGTAACGGGCGTGTTCGATAGTCACAGTGCGGTCGGTGGGGATGCCAGGGTCGAGGTTTTCCTGGTCGAGATAAGTTGCGATCAGAGTGCCGCCTTCCGCGACCTGGATTTCGGAATCACGCGATGGTTCGCCCTCGATGGGGAAGATGCGGCCGAGAAAGATTCCGGAATGCGGCTGGGTTTCCAGCGCGATAACGTTCTTTCCGTTGCTGGAGCTGCCAGCTTCGGCGGCGGCGGCACCAGGCAAGCCGGCAGCTTGCCCCACGGCGGCAACCGTGAACTCGATGGTGTCGCGTTCCGGGCTGGTATCCATGTCGGGGTCGGTGATGACGATGGCGACGGCGTCGTCCATTTTGAAGCGGCGGATGTCTTCGAGGACCAGTTGCCGTTCGCCTTCGCTGTTCAGCTCGTAGTTGAGGAACGACGCGCTGATCGTGGCTGTGTTGTAGGCGACGCCGAGCCGGCCTTCGTAGCGGGCGGTTGTTCGGCCGCTGCTGCCGGCTTTGGCGATGATGCGAGTGTCTTCGTAGCGGACGGAAATCTGGTCGCCGGGAATGACTTCCAGTTGTTGATTGTTGCGCAGTTGCCGGTAGTCGGTTTCGACCGGCAGCCGCTGTTTGCCGTCACGATCGGTCAGCGTAATCTTGTGGATGGCCGGAGCCGCGCCTTCGTGGCCGGCGATCACTAGGCGGACGATGCGGGCCTGCGTGTTGGGGCCGAAGGTGATGTTGAAGTTTGTTGCGCCGCCCGGTTCTTCGTCTGTGGCTGCTTCGATCGTGGCCGGAGTGGCAATCGTTTGACGCACGGCGGCGGGAAATGTTTTCGGATCGAACATGCTGTCCGGGGAAGGCTGCAGATCGTCTTCGCCCGAAATATCGCATAGCAACTGCGGTTTCCGCTTCAGCAATTCTGCCCGCGACTCGTTTCGCCAGATCTGAATCTCATGCAGGCCGGGGCGTAGTTCGCGTTCGATTGTCAGCAAATCATTGGACTCTTCATCGGCTGGCTGACCGTCGATCAGGAAGACAGTTTGTGTCTTGTCCGCAAGTGGTAGTCCGGTCAGTTGAAACGTCCGGATCGCGGCGGCCGGCTGGTAGAACAACGCTCGATAGCGAATCATCGTTGGGTAACCGGGATGTCCGCCGGAAGCGTGGGCGAGATTCAAGTCACCCAACCCGGGAACGATGAAAGCTCCGTAGGGAATCGCCGCCCGAGCCGAGCCGAACTCCATCGCTTTCAGCCACGCATCCGGTAGCGAACGATCTTTCGGCGGCTCGACGCGAATCGCTCGGCCGTACGTGGGGAACGAAGTGATCTGCGACCGACCGTCCCATGGAGCGGGGTCGTCGGGGAAGCGGGCGCGTGTTGCCCAGTCGCGGCCGTTCATTGAAGTCTGCACGATGAAGTGCGTCGGCGCGAGCGTCGGATCGGTGCAGCGGACGATCATCTTGTCGACCGGCACGTTGTCGTTGAGGTCGATGCCCAGCATGCGTTCGCTGGCTTTGCTGCCAACGGCTCCCGACCAGCCGGGATACGGCTCGGCGCTGATGACCATGTTCGGATCGCTGCCGGGCGCGGATTCGGATGCATAGGCCAGCGCCTGTGCCGTGCCGGTCGGGACGATGGCTTCGAACTCGCCGGAGTGCGTGCCTGTTTCAACGAGCCTCAGTTGCGAGATGATGTCGCCGCTGCTGGTGGTCAGCGACACGACGATCTCGTCCACTTCAGCGGTCGTGCTTTGATCGGGATCGAACACGCGCAGATAAATCGGGTTTCCCGGCCGCACGCTTCGTGTGCCGAGTGCCTGTTGAGCCGACGAAACGCCCAGCTCGGAAAGGTCCAGTCGCCGTTCGCCTGTTCGCGGTGGAAAGGCTCCGGCGGAGATGTCCAATCGAGCATTCGACGCCACACCGATGACCACCTCGGGATCGGGCGGCAGGTCGGTCATCTTCGCGCGGAACTCCTTCGAGTAGCCGTAGCGAATCTTGTCGCGACCGAGCACTTGCAGCGTCTTGTCGCCCGGTTGCGGAGCGGCCAGTTTCGTCGGCACTTCGGCTCGATACTTCGATTTGTCGTCGCCCAGTTGATGAAGCATCACGCGTTCGCGATCGCCCGACTCGGCCCAGATTTCGACTTCGATGTCGGCCCCGACGCCGGCCACGTTCAGCGACGGATCGTTGAGATTTATCTTGATCAATTCACCGGGAACGATGACGCCCTGATCGCGGGTCGCTCCGAGTTCGATCTCCGCGGCATCGACCAGCTTTCGCATTTCGAGCTGTGCCTTGCCGAGCAGGATCAGGCCGTCGGCGTGGTTCGGCTCGCGTTTCAATACGGCGGTGACTTCGTCGTATGCGTCGGCGTATTTTTCCTGATCGAAGAAGACTTCCGCCCGCGCGAAGTGGACTCGCTTCCGCAGATCGTCGTTGCGGATCAGCATCAGCTTGTCCAGCTCGGAGATCGCGCTGCCGAAATTGCGCGACGTGCGATCGACCATCACCGACCGCAACGCCGACTTGTATTGCAGCTCGGTCTGCTGATGTTCGGCGGCATCGGCCACGCGGCGGTACCATGCGCGAGCCGTCTGGTAGTTGCCCTTCTGGAACGCTGTGTCAGCGTAAGCAATCTTGAGGTCGGCTTCCTGTTGCGGCGTGAACGAACCGGCTTCGCGACGCGACCAGATCATCAGCTCCTTGACCAGAATCTCGGCCCGTTCGGTGTCGCGGTCTTCGATGTTGCGTTCCAGCAGCCACAGGCAGTAGCCGGGCGTGAGTTTGCGGATCAGTGGTTCGTCGGACGAGCCATCCAGCAACTCGGCGTTCTTGTCGTACAAGTCCCACGCCGCGCCAACGTTGCTCAACGCGAACTCGGCCTGCGATTTGTAGACGGGATACGTCGGATCGAGTTCATCGACCGGAATGTCGATCACGCCGATCGCCAGCGCCGCCTTGCCGCTGGCAGCAACAACGCGAGCTTTGATGTCGGGAATTCCCCAGTCTCGTTGCAGGAAAAGTTTGCGACCGACCGGGCCACTCAGCGCTGTGCGACAAAACGTCACCGCGATCGAAGCGGCATCGTCGTCGAGTGCGGCCTGCGTCATGAACGACAACGCGATCGCTCCGCGAGACTGCGGATGATCCTTCGCTGCTGCGGCCTGCCAGAGACCGTCCGCGTAGGGTTCGAGCGGTCCCCATTGCTTGCTCTCCTGAGCATCCTTCGCGATGCGGATGACGAGCGCCTCATAACCCTGCCGAGTCGGATACTCGCCGATCGGCGCGTTTTCAATGAACAGCGAAAGCACGAGCCCGCGCGTCGCCGCTGACCATTCGGGCAGCGCCGCCACCGGTTGCAGCCCGAAAACCGGTACGGGGATCGGCGCTTTGGCGGCGCGATCAACAACCGTCTTCAGTGCCGCTTCAACCTGAGCCGGAGCGGCATCCTTCGGCAGCGACAGCAGTTCGCGACTGACGTAATGCGGATTGGTCGCGCCATCGACAGCCGTAACCGCGAGAGGACCAAAGTGATGATGGTCCGCAGCCACTCGTCGGTATTCATAGTCGAGCTTGGCGAAGGCGGGCGATCGAGCCAGTTCGGCCATGAACGCCTTCGCGTTCGGATCGTCCCGATTGATGCCGTGCAGCCACATGCCGAAGATCGACTCATTCAATTCGCCAGCCTGCATTTGCGACTTCACCATCTCGCCGAGATGCGTAATCAGTTCGGCAGCCACCTCGCGGGTCGCTCGCTGGTGATAGCGGAAGTGGTTGTCATAAATGTCCGCTTCCCACCGCATGGCTCCGCTGCTCTTTGGCCCAAACCGCACTTTCCCTAAGGCTCGATGCAGCAGATATTCACGTTCGCCCTGCAGGTTCGCCACGAGTGTCTTGATCAATTGCGTCTTGTCGGCATCCGGCGCGTTGGTGAAGACCTGATCGAACAGCGGCAGAGCACCGGGATTGGACGGTCCTGCCGACAACAAATCCTTGTAGATCGTGTTCAGCGCTGCGAGCCGATCGCGGGCCGACGCTTCTTTCGCAATTTTTTTTTCGCGCTGCTGGTAACGGGCGTCGAGCTTGGCGTACTTGTTGATGGGCACATCGTGTTCCACATCCCGCTCGAACATGCCGCTGTGCCAGAGACCATGCGTGAGCGCCTTCACATCATTAAACCGCCACATCTCTGACTGAATCATGTAGTCGGTAACGGTGCTGTAATTGCGATCCGGCCTCGCCCATGCGCGAACCATCGCGGCCTGAGCGTGCGGGTTGCGGACCAACTGCGGCGCAAGCGCTTTGGCTTCTTCGACGGTGATGGTCTTGTCGAACAACGGAACATCGCTGACCGTCAGGCCATTCAGCATTCCGGGAAACTGAATCACGGCTTTGCGAATAACGGCCGGATCAAACTTCACCCGATTCTGTGCGATCTGGAAGGCGAGTAGATCGTCCCGCTTGTCCGCCGACATCCGCGGCAGCACGCCGAGCAGTTGAGCAAGCTTGCGTTCGCCTTCAATGTCAAAACGCTTCTGGCAGTTGCCCGAGTGGTGATGGTCGTATTCCACGCCCCATCCCTGCGCGACCAGAAAGGCACCGCGATCAGGATCAACCTTCAGCAACTCCGCCGCAGCCGCCAGCGGAGAATCGGTCAGTTTCGGATCGGCCGGAGCGTTGGCATCCCGCAGCTCATCCAGCTTCTGGTTGTACGGCATGACCGTGGCAACCCATTTCAGCCGCGCCTTGAACAGCGTCGGAGCATTCGCGGCCCCCAGCCGCATCGCCGCTGCATGATCGTCCGGAGTTTCCTTCTTGAACTGCTCGTACTGCGAACAGATCCATTCAAAGTCTTCGGTAAACCTCGCCTGATCGGTCGCTCGATCGTTCACGATCACAACCAGTCGATCGCACATGGCGATGAGGTCTCGGCGTTTCGTCGCCTGATCAAGGAACCAGCGATCGTATCGCTTAGCCGTCCCGAACGACCGCAGTCGATTGCCTTCCTTCCGCATAAACAGATAAGCGGCGTTTTGATCCCCGATCGAATTCAGCAGCAGCCGATACGTCGCATCAACCGCGATGCCGGCGGCATTTGCGTTGACATCTTTCACCTGCAGCAACCGCTGATACAAACCAACGGCCGTCTGCCACTGCCCCGAATACTCCGCCGCCCGCGCGGCATGAAACATCGCCGGTTGCGTCTGCAGGAGATTCCGATTCAACCACGGCTGCACAACAGCCATCGCCTCAGCCGAACGATGTTCGGCAACGCCGGTTTTGAGAATCGTTGTGACGTTGGCCTCGGTTTGCGTGGCGTTTGCCTGTTTGAACGCCGCGATTTGATTGTCAAGCGGCGAGGCGTTAGCGGTAGTCGCGAAGCCAATGAGCATAAGTAGCGAAACTCGCCGAGCGTTTCGGCACGTCACGGATCGCCGAAAGTCTTGGCGACTTTCGCTACGACCGACTGTCATTTGAATGCGATTTATCATTGGGTATTTCGTCATGGCGTCCACCTACTCCTGTCCTTCCTGCAATCGTTTGATCTCCAGATCGCGATCGAGCCTTAACAACCGCTCGGTGGACAATTGCCCGCGGGCGTAGGCGGCCCATTTGCTTTCGGGGAAGTCGTAGGTGATGCGTTTGTATAAGGCGTAGGCTTGTAACTGACGGTTCAACGACTCGTGGCTGCGTGCGGCCCAGTACATGGCTTCGGATCGCAGCGTCGGGCCGTCGTAGGCTTCTTCATTCACGACGCTCAGCAGCACCTTCACCGCGTCGGCGAAGCGTTCGGCTCGCATGTAAATCTGGCCGGCTCGCAGGCCCGCTTTGCCGGCTAGGTCGTGGTTGGGGAAGCGGGTTTGCAGACGCTCGAAGATCTGCGCCGCTTTGACGTACTCGATGTGCGAGAGCTTTTCGAGTGCCGTGCCTTTGTGCTCGGCGTCTTTGTCGTCGGCTTCGGCCTTGGCGAGCAGCGGAGCGGCCTCGCGTTCGTAAGCTACGGCCTTGCGTTGGAAGTGTGTGCCGAGCCGCGCCATGGCCGTTGCTAGGTGTTCGGACTCGGGGTACTTGTAGGCCAGCTTGACGTACTCTTGAGCGGCGATTTCCGGTTCCTTCAACGCTTCGTAGATGAGGGCTATTTTGAACTGGGCTTTCGACGCGTATTCGGTGTCGGCGTAGCTGCCGGTGATCGTCATGAAGCGAGCCAGCGCCGCCTGATAGCGCCGTTTCCGCAGTTCGGGATTGGTCGTGGCTTCGGCGTCTTCCTGCGTGAGGCCGCCGAGCAGGTATTCGGCGTGCGATCGAGTCTCCGGGTCGGTGAACTGGCTGACTGCGTTGGCCAGCAGTTGTTTGGCCCGCGTGAATTCGCGGTCGGCCTGTTCCGGTTCGCCGGTCTTGCGATGGCGGCGGGCGAGTTCCAGATAACTCTCGGCCATGGCAAACTGCGTGTGCATCGCCATCTCGGAATCTTCGTACTGCTTCGAGAACGGCGCGATGGTGCCGTCCGAGCCCTTGCCGATCGTGACATACTGAGTCGGCGTCTTGCGGCCGGACGCGTCGGTGTAGCGGACGCCGACCGCATCGCCGTAGATCACGGGGAAGCCGAGCCGCCGGACGTCGTACTCGGCGGGTTTGTCTTCGTCAGCCGCGGCATCCTCTGAAACATACGTCAGTTGATACGAACCCTTGAAGATGCCCGTGTGCGTGTCGGTCTCGCGGAGATACACGTAATGTTTCTGACCGGATTTCGACGCCATGTAGCATCGCACTCTGTCGCGGCCGTCCGTGCGATCCGCGGCCAGATCAATCACTCGCAGGTGGACCTTCTCACCCACGAAGGCCTCGGTCAGCGGGCCGCGAAAACCTTCGGTCATCACATCGAGCATTGGATGCGTGATGACTTTGGCCGACGAAGTCGCCCAGCGTGTTTTGCCCGCGTCGTCTTTGTATCGGACGCCGATGTGAATTCGCTCGCCGGTGCGAACGGTCAGGCCATATTGCGTCGGCAGCTTGAGTTCGCGGACCCTTTCAGTATCGGCGTAGCTGTACTTGGGCAGGATGCCGGCAATCAGCGGGACTTCGATACGGAAGCGACCGGCTTCGGCGTAGTCTCTGGTCCGCTCTTCATATGAGCGGGCACGCGACAGGCTTTCGCCTTCAGTGGCCAAGACGCGATAACCGGCGCGGAGCATACCCGGATGGATGCGCGGCGCTGCACCGAGCGTCGCTTCAAACCGCAGCGTGCCGGGAACATCAACATTGAACGAGCCGTTCGCCGCGCCGCCGGCAAGTTTTCGGCCTTGATCGGTCTGCAAGAAAATGTCGACTGTCGCAGTCGTCGAAAGAGCGATGTGCGGAGCGATCACGTCGATCAACGCGACTCGGCCGTGGACCACTTCAACGCCGTCGGCCGGAGCGTTCTTTGCATCGACGAACGTGCGGCGAATTTCATAGCGGTTGCGAATCCGTTCCATGATCGCCTCTTCGCGTGCGGTGGCCTTACGACCTTGGAGGTCCGGCAAAAAGTCCGTGTTCAGTGCTTCCGCCGGACCGGCGTCTTCCGCGAGGCCGCGTGTGACTGTCATGTGAGCCACTTCAATCTTCGGCGTCCGGAATGCCGCGGACAGGCACGATGCTGTCCGGTCATAAGGAACGCCGGGGCGATGATTCTCGGTGTCGCGATAAGCGACCATCAGCCTGCTGGCATTGGGAACGTAAACTTTGTAGCTACCGTCGCCAGACGGTGGATTCGAGCCGGATGACTCCACGCTCTGGCGAGCGTAGCTACGATCAGTAACCGGGGTCACAAACGCGCGGAACATTCCCGACGACGGTCCGGTTTCTTTGGCGACAAACTTCCGCTCGTTGCCATCACCATCGATGACCCGGAACGTGACTTCATCGGGCTCGACCGTGGCGTCCATGTCCGCGTCGCGAATTACGACGGGGAACGGCTTGCCATGCTGGAAACGCAACAGGCGTTCGTAGTACGGCATCTTCCTTCGGTGCCGGCTGCTGTAACGCGGCTCGACGTCGGCGAACTCGATGCGGCTGTCGCTGTAAGACACATTCAAAAACCGCTCGTGCTTCTGCTGGCCCTTCGTCACATAGCGATCGTCCACGTAGCGAACCGTGACTTTGTCGCCGGAGAGAATTTCCAGCGTCTCGTTCTTCCGCAGTTCGCCGAAGTCCTGCGGCACGGGCAGCAGCGTGTTGCCGTCGGACGTCGTCAGCTTCAGGCGATTGAGCGACGGAACCGGTCCTTCGTTACCAGTAAACACGATCCGCAACAAACGGGCTCGCGAGCCTTCTGCGAAGTTGACGGTGAACTTTGTCCCGTCGTCGTTTGCAACAAGTCGGGCCGGCGCGTTGCGATGTTCCAGCGCTCCGTCGGGAAACGTTTTTGGATCGAAGAAACTGTCGGGGCAATCGACCAGCTTGTCGTCGTCGAGGTTCGCCTGCAAACTCGTCGTGCGACCGAAGCCGAACGTCGTCTGTACCCAGCCGATCCCCCAGATCTCGAAGCGATGCAAACCGGCTCGCAGATTGATTGTTCCGTCCAGTTTGCCGCCAGTCGATTTGATTTCTTCGGCTTGTGGGTTCGGAGTCCGTTTGCCGTCCGTCTCGACCATCGGCCTTTCCGTAATCGGACGACCATCAATTGCCATCAAGACCTTCGGCAACGACGACAACGATGGATGCACGTTTTCCGGCAACTGGTGTTTGCCCAGCGTGAGTTGGAAACGCCGCGTCACGTCGGCGTGTTCGTAAAACCAGCCGCGGAAGCGATACACGACGTGCGGGCAGTCATGCTGCCGGTGACGTTTCCACTTCAGCGCCGTCGCGACGGACACCGGCATGGCTTCCGACGGCCCGCCCACATTCCGGGCGATCCCTTGCGGGAATGTCTGAGTCAGCCAGCCTTGCTCCAGATGCTGCTGGAGTTCCTGCAACGCGTAAACGGTCGGGCGGTTGCCCATCTGAAAGCGGTCGGTGTCGCTCATCACAACGATTGATGATTGCCACACTTGAGGGATGTCGACGGCCTCGGGCAAACCTTCCGCCTTGGGCGTTGGGTGAAGATCAATCTTGCCGCGAGCAACCGTGGTCCAGCGACCGGGATTCATGGCCGTTTGCACAAGAAAACTCTTCAGACCAAAGCCCGCGTCCGACGCTTCGATCTCCAGTGAACCGAGCGGCGCGTTGTCGTTCAGATCGACTGTGAAGGAGTGCGCCGCGTTTCCAGCAGGGACAGGACGCCACGCGTCGTAGGCGTCGTTGGGGCTAATGACCATATTCGGATTCCGCCCGGTCTCGGACGTCGATCCGAACGCCATCGCCTGAGCCCGCGAGGTCGGCACTGAGCCTTCAAACAGCCCGGTATGCGTTCCCGTTTCCGTCAACACGATGCGGCCGAGCGAATCGCCGCTGGACGAGATCACCGTGACCGGCAGTTCGTCGATCTCCGCTGTGCGACCGCGGTCGGGGTCAATCACTCGCAGATGGATCGGATTGCCGGGCTTCACTCGCGCCGCCAAAGCACGATAGCGAGCGGCAGCGGCCGCCTCGGCTTTCAACTCCGCGATGATTTCGGGATCGGTGTTCGCGAGGTTCGTGATGCCCTTGTCTTCCAGCGCGGCCGTCACCCGTTCCATGTCAGCTACTCGCTGCTCGTTCGCCGACAGCAGCTTGCGAGCCGACGCCATCAGCATCGCATCCGATGCCACGATGATCGGCCCGCCGCGGTTCTCGCCAAGGTTCGTGACCTTCGCCCGAAACCGCTCGGAGTACGCGTAAAAGATTTCGTCGTCGCCCACGACCTGCAGCGTGCGATCGCCCGGTTCCGGCTTGCCGAGCGACGTCCGCACCTCGCCGCGATACTTCGTCTTCTCGTCGCCGAACTGCCGCAGCAGCAGATGTTCTTTGTCGCCGGACGTGGCCCAGACGATGACCTCGATCTCGCTGCCGCCGCTGGAGACCGACAGCGTGGGATCGTTGAGCGTGACCTTCAGCACTTCGCCCGGCACCAGCGAAGCCTGCCGCGTGGCCGAACCGAGTTCGAGTTCCGTCGCCTCGATCAGCCGCTTCAACTTGAGCTGGACGCGGCCGCGAAGAATCGTGGCGTCGGAGTGCGTCGCATCACGCTCCAGCACTTTGGCGATCTCGTCGGCCGCATCCTCGTATTCTTCCATGTCGTAATAGACTTCGGCCCGAGCGTGATGGGCGGCGGTAATCAGTTGCGGAATCTTCTCGGCGTCGAGTGCCACAAGCGTCGCCAGCGCCGCATCAAAATCTTTCGAGATACGTTCGACCCGCACCCGCCGAAGCGTGGCCGTATGCCGAGCGAAGACGCCGGCGTAGTTCTCATTCTTCTGAATGCCCGCGTAAATTTTGTGAGCTTCCGGCAGCATGCCGCGCTGCATGGCGATGTCTCCGTAAGCGATCTCCATCGCCAGTTTCTGATCCGCGGCAAACGCGGTCGTCGATTCCTGCGACCACAACATCAACGCCTTGACCAGTTCTTCCTGCCGCAGCTCGTCGCGTCCGTCGATCGTCCGTTGCAGCACCCACAACAGATACGGCACCGACAGATCGCGATGCACCGGCAGAAGCTGATCGGCATGCTCGTCGTACAGTTTGACGGCGCTGTCTTCGTTGCCAATCGCGAACTCGGCCTGCGACTTGTAAATCGGATAAGCCGGATCGGACGCGGGCACCGGCACTTCGATCAGCTTCATCGCCAACGCCGCCTTGCCGCGAATCGACTTCAAACGTGGGATGTCGGTTTCGCGTTTGTAATAAGTATGCCCGTGACGATGTCGGGCAATAGTCTGCAACCCGCATCGAGCCCAAGTGCTCGCCGCCGACGGGTCGGTTTCGACCAGCGATTCGGCGAAGTTAATCATCGGTTGCAACGGATGATGGTGACGTTCCGTGTGATGCCAGAAGTAAGGCACCGTCTGGTGGAGCAGTATTCCCGCAGGATGGGCACTCTTGCCCGTCCCAGCATCATCGGGTTGGTCGGGACGGGCAGGAGTGCCCATCCTACTTACGAAATACGTCCACAGCCGATGATCGAACGAGGCGTTGTAGCCGTCGCGATGAAACGTCCTCATCGGCCCAGCCATCCGCAGCAATAACTCCATCACCTTCGGATCGGTGAAGACCGCATCATCGACCTTGGCAAGCTGGTCGAGCCCCAGAATCTCCAGCCGCGCGGGAGCTTTCTGGCAACCATCAAACGCCGCCGAAAGAGCCGCGACGGTCTTCGCCACGTCCGGCTGGTAACCGGGAGCTTCTGCATTCGGCTGGTCGCCCTCTGGCTTCGACGGCTTCCAATCTGCAGGCGGCTGCATTAACACGAGCAAATCCTTGCACACCAGCTTCGCGTCTGATGCCGTTACGAAAGCAAACTGCTCCGCCGTCATCGCCGATTGCTTGAACCACTGCCTCGCACCGTATCGCACTTCAAAAGGCAACGTCTTAAACACCGGCGACTTGAAGAGCGCCGCCATCACCGCCACCGACTCGTCGTTGTCTTCGGGGAACTGAGCGTTGATCCAAGCCATCATCAGCCACGGTTCGACCTTGCCGCGCTTTAACCGCTCGGAGACTGTGGACCTCAAAACTGCTTCGAACGAATGTGGCCGGTACAGTCCTTGCTCCTCGCCGTGCTGTCGAAGCCAGTCCATCCCGTGATTGTGATGAGCGATTCGCAGGATGCTGGGGTCGTAACGATGTGGGCTCAATCCACGGCCTCGGTCATGCGAGGCCAGACTTTCGAAACCTTTGGCGAGCGCGTCGCGCACCAATGTCTGTGCTACTGGGCTGTTGTCTTTGAGCAGTTCGGGAATCACTTCCGGAGTGAACGCCAACACCTTCTTCAGCCGTTCGAACACGCTGGGAATTTTCGGCTTAGGTGACCGGAAATCCGCCCAGAGCTTTTTGAACACGGCAACACGCTGAGCCGCCGCGTCTTCCTTCTTAGCGTCCACGGTCGAGAGCCCGCCGGCCAGTGCGCCCCATTTCTTGCTTGCCTCAGGAGCTTCGGGTGACCCGAACCATTTATGAAACGCCCCGAACCGAACATTGCGCTGGTCGTGATGCTGCGGAAGTCGCCATGCTTCCGGCCCCAATAACGCCGTCAGTGCCTTGTTGAAATCCTTCTCCTCGCCGCCCGCAGCAATGGCACGAATGAGCGAAGATTCGGGGCTCGGATTCTGCTCCAGATGAGGAGCCAGTTTGCTCGCCTCGTCGAACGTCAACGTCGTCCAACTGAGTTCGAGTGACGGCCCCGACCTGCTGTTAACGACCTTCGGATTCGCCAACACAAACGCCCGCGCCTCTTCGACACTAAGCACTTTCGGGCCGCTGTCGTAATAACGACTTTCCCACGACCAGTAGAAGTCGGCCTGATCCAGCGACTGCAGCTTCGCCGCCGCCACCTTCACCGGAGCCAGCTTGGCCTCAACATCAATCGGCCAGTACTTCTTCGGATCATCTTTGTAATAACGCCCGCGACGCTCAGCCCAACCGGTCTGCACCAGCTCGGCGAAGTGCGGGTACTTTGCGAGCAACGCCGAAGCCTCAGCCACCGGCAGGATCGTCTCGTTTCCGTCCAACAGATTCATATTGTACTGCTTGACCGAGACCGCCCAGTCCAGCCGCAACTTCAGCTCCTCATCAAACGTGATCGCTTTCGCCAGCGCCTTCACGTTGCCCGTGAATCCCGCCGCAAACCGCGCATGATCCATTCGCCAGCCAGCAATCTCACCCAGCAACCAGCGAAAGTAACCGTCATACCGAGCGGTCAGCAGATCACCCGACATCGCCGGATCATTCACACAAGCCAGCAACCGATCCGCGACGCCAACATGATCCCGCCGCCGCATCGCCATATCGAGAAACCACGAATCAAACTGCCGAGCCCGCCCACAACCATGCAGCCGATGCCCTTCGGTGGCCATATAAGCATAAGCGCCTTCGACATCATTAAGCTGATCCAGCAACAAGGTATACACGGCATACAAAGCGTTCGCCGCAGTCTCTGATTTCAAATCCGCCCGCTTGAGATACTGCTGGTAAAGCGCCGACGCCCCACGCCAATCCCCACTCAACTCCGCCGCCCGCCCCGCGTGATAAAGGAGCAGAGGATCTGAAGCCACATTTTCCCGCAACCACAGCCGAGTTACGGCGATCGCCTGCGTCGGTTTGCTCTCCCCGATGCCGGATTTGAGCAGGGAGAGAATCGCCTCTTCCGATTGCGTCGCGGGAGATGCGGAGATGGCCGCACGTTGTTCGTCAAACGATTGTTGAGCGTTGGCCGAAGTCGCCAGATAGAAAAAGAGAAACACCACGCCCCACAGTCGCGAAGCGACGGAATCGCGTAGCTGCGGGCGCAAGCCCGCAGATAACGTCGCCCCAAACCATGAAGCCGCGAAGCGGCGACATCGATTGGGTGGATTCGTCGCGACCGGGACCGATGTTTTATCCGAATTACAATTCACAATCGTGTTTCCTCAAACGACCTTGATGTCGTCGCTTCGCGACTTCGGATCGTGGTATGTTTCGTCTTTCTGCGGGCTTGCGCCCTTAGCTACGCGATGTCACCGCTTCTCGGTTTGGGGGCGTAATGTAATGTCGTCGCTTGGTGACTCGCTATTCCTTCTTCAACGCCGCCAACTTCTTCTGCGCTTCGGCCACGTGTTTGCTCGACGGGTAATCAAACACCAACTGCTGCAGCTTCTGTCGCGAAAGTTCGTTGTCGCCCATCCGGTATCCAACCTGAGCCCACAACAACAGCATCTCGTCCAAAAACTCCGCGTCAGGAAAATCGGCGAAAACTGTTTCCAACAAATCCGATGCCTCGGCAAAGTCCTCGGTGTCTACATAAAACCGCACGACTTCGCTCAACGCCTTGGCTGCGTATGAACTTTCCGGATACGTCTGATACACCTTGCGGAACGCACCGATCGCTCCGCCCATCGCGCGATGACGCTCGGTGGCGGCGACTCGGCCTGCTTCGGTCCAGCGGCTCTTGTGTTTTTCCTCGAAGGCCTTGTCCACCTGTTTCTGCAACGTCTCGCCGATGCGGAATTGAGCTTCGGCCGCCGAGATCGGATTTTGCAGCGCGAGCACGCGGTTGTAACTCTTGACCGCTTCTTCATACTCACCCTTTTCGGCGAGCGCACGACTCAGAGCCATCAACGCCTGATCCGCCAGCACTGACTCTGGATAGAGTCGATTGAACGCCTGACACGTTGCCGTGGCCGCGACAAAATCGTCCTTGAGGATTTCGCTTTCCCACTTCAGCTTGAACGCCTGTTCGAGCAAGTCGCCGGTGATCCGTTTCCGATCGAGGATGATCGAATCGACTTTCTTCAACGCTTCGTCGGCCCGCTGAGCCGCACGATCGTCGAGTCCCATGTCCTTGTAGATCGACCCCAGCCCTTTGAGGGCCTCGGCTTCGACCGCGTTCTTGCGAGCCTTCAACACCGCCTCGAAAACGACAAACTGGTCAGCGGAAACGCCTGAGTTCACTGATCCGGAAACCTTGATCCTCGCTTTCGTTTCGCGCTCATTTTCACCATAGAGATGCACCTTATCGACGTAGCTCACTTCGAGTTCGTCGAGTTCGTCGCAGTGCAACACGTCGTCTTGCTGGTCAGGCGTGGCTTCTCCCAGCGGAGCCAGCTTGACCTTACTGACGAACACGCCAGTGCGGATGGCGTCGCCCGCACCTCGCTCGGTCAATGTGATGGTGACTGAGTCGCGTTCTTTCCAAACATCCTCTTCATCATCTTGAACGGCAAAGATATCCAACACGCCATCGTCGCCCGCTTCCGCCGCATCGGACGCGGCGACCTTGTAAAGCGACTTGACTGTGATGGTGATCGACTCGGCTTTTGGCGACACGTCCAGGTCGGCATCACGCAGCAACAACGCCTGCGGCTGACCAGGAAACGCGATGTAAGCAGGCGTTGAAAAGTCTCCCAGGAAAAATCCGATCGTGCCCGTGCTAACGGCCTTCACTGTGCCGCTGCGTTCGACGTCCTTGCTGCCGTCCAGCGTGCTGTCATCCATGTACGTCACAGTCAGCGTGTCGCCGCCGAACATTTGCAGGACGCCGTCGCCAGGTTTCGCGACTCCGATTTCCGTCGGAGCCGACGTCAACGCCTCGTTCTTTTTGCCCGCGATGGGTACACCGATCAGGACTTCGCTATCACCGCTGCTGACGGTGACGCGAGCTTGGACATCCTTGCCAACCTTTCGCAGCACGGGAATATCCGCGTCGGAGATCTTTGCGTAAAAACGCTGGCCGATTTCGACTCGCCCCATCTTGTCGTCGCCGGTTTCTTCGACCTCGGTCCCGACCAGCGAAAGCGCGTCGATTGCTTTGTTCCAACTTCGCAAGTTGTAATGGCTCATGCCGATGTAATAGTACGCCTTGTTGGCCCATTTGCTCTTGCCGGCCACTTCCGTCAAGCGGCGAAACATCGGAAAGGCCGAGGTGTACTGACCGGATTGGTAGTACGAAAAACCGGCTTGAAACAAAGCTTCGCGGTAAAGTTCGGTTTCTTCCGGCGACGGCGACTCGCCAGGAAGCGGCGCGAGCAATCGAGACAGCAGCAGGAAATGGCTGAGCGCTTCCTTGGACTTCCGCTGCTCGAGAAAGTGCCGACCTTTGGCCATGTGAGCCTGATAGCCAAGGATGTTTCCCTGGTTGTCACGGATCACCGTGTCGAGCATCGTTAGGCCGCGTTCGTATTGTTTGTACTCCATCAACTCGATGGCTTTGTCGAACAAATGCTTCGCGCGGCGATCGACGTTCAACGTAGTGCGGCGTTCCGGTTGTGGCTCTTCATCTTGGGCGATTGCCGGAGAGAGAATCGCGAGCGTCACAAATAAAACACAGCCTAAAAGTAACAGTCTATTTTTCGTCACCATTTCAGTTTCCTTCAGGGAACTTCTTACTCGTCTTAATTCTTACTCTTACTCTTGCTTTTTATCCTCTGGCAGCCCTGATCGGGATTAAGAGTAAGATCAAGAGTAAGAGAGAAAACTAATCAACCGCCTTCGCTTCTCCACCGATAATCTTCACGCCGTAACTCTCCAACCGATCATGCGCCTGGCTCGACTGACTGCTCTTGGGATACCGCCGAAGCACCAATTGCAATTGCTGAACTTCTTTCTTCTTGTCGCCGCCCGACCGGTAAATGTCGGCGGCCTTCAAACACGCCGTCGCCGCGACGCCACCGCCGAGCGACTCCAGTTCCCGCGTCAGCTTGATCGCCTGGTCGATTTGCTTGAGGGCGACTCGGCAATCAATCACCGCCCACGTTGAATTCGGCTGTCGGTTGGCTAACTGGTAGAGTTTGATGGCCTCTTCATATTGACCCTGCCACTGCATCAGCGTCGCGTGTGGCCAGACAACTTCCTGAGCATGATCCGGTGACTTCCTGAGTGCCGGCAACTCAGCCAACGCTTTCTTCTGCATGTAACCGTTGCGAGGTGATTGGCCGTAGTAAAAATCGAACCGGGCACGCGTCGCGAAGAGCGGGTCCTTGATCTTGGCGATGTATCGCAGGAACGCGTCTTCGCCCTGGTAGATGGCGGCGAAGCTGGCCACAGATTTCAGCGTCGCGTCATCGAGCCCGTTCGTGCGGACCGTTTGCAGTACGGCCTGAGCCTCGTCGTGCATCCCGTGTGGATGCCGCAGATGTCCCATCAGCGAAATCTTCTGCTCGGCCTTCAAAGCGGCGACCAGCGGCTGGCCATGCTTCGAATAGAAATCCGCACGCGCTTTCCGATCACGGGCGTACCAGGTGAGCCACTGCTTGACTCGGTCAACTGTGACCGGCTTGAGCTTGAACTGCGTCTCCATTCGCTCGGCCCATTTGGCAGCGTCTTTTTCGTGCGCCACCTGAACCAGAAACCACGTCACTCGCAGTGACTCGTTGTCAGCGAAGCGATCGCCCATCTGTCCGTCCCAGTAGCGAGCGGCCGTCGTCTTTTGCTCGGCCTCGACTTTGCCATTCAATACGGTGGCAAAAACGTGGCTCCAGTACGCGGGGCTTTCTGCGGGCTTGGCGATCGGTGTTCGCCAACCGAAGCCGCCGACCTCGTTGCAGAACTCCAGCATCTTTTTTTGGTTAGGAACTCTCAAGGCATAGTGGAACACGACGCTATTGCGAGCCGCCTCGGCCGCTTTGACATTGCTTTCCCGAAACGCGACCGCCGTGCGCCAACGGTAAGACGTCGCCTCTTCGAAGTTCCCACGTTTCTCCATCGCCGTCGCCAGGCTCGCCAGCGCCGATCCCGAACGCGGCTGACTGACATACTCTTTGTCCTTTACCAACCGAGCCCAAGTCGCGAGGCTCTTCGCTTCGTTGCCATTCTGAGCATGACACTGGCCAATGTAATACAGGGCTGCGGCCGCGTACGCCACGTCGTCGGGAAAGTAATCCACGACATCTTGATACGCTTTGATTGCCGTGTTGCGTTTGTCAAGAATGTGCAGACACCGACCCATCCGCAGCAACACGTACGGCAACGCATCGCCCTTCGCAAATTCAAACGAATACGCCTTGTACGCCGCGTACGCACCTTTGTAATCCTTCTTGCCAAACAGCTTGTCAGCGTCTTCGACCGCGACCGCTTCGAACGTATCCAGCTTGGCAAAGTCCTTGCTCGGATAAACCAACTCATTGGCCGCGTTGTCCTGCGCCACCGCGATCGAGCCACCCAGCGCGAGCGCCGAAACTAAGACGAGCATGATGAAACGTGTTCTTCCGCGAGTCATGCGGCTGACTCCTCTTTCATTGACTGTGGCGTATTTCAAACCTGATTTCGTCGTAGCTGCGTTCGCCAGAACGCGGATTATGTCGATGCTCGTCCGCACTCTCGCGAGTGCAGCTACGTTTTGAAATGTGCTTGCGTGCTTGGTAAATCCTTCGGCGGGAAAACTTGCGTCAGCTCACAATCTACCACGCGAATTTCGCTCCGAAAGTGGCACGTTGCTCGCACACAAGCAACCCGCTATTATGACGCAAAACAACATCTTATTCGAGAAATTATAAAACGATTTTAGGAAACACCGAAATGCCGTCAAAACAACGCCGTGTCGCCATCATGCTAGACCTCGCATGGCCGTACAAGCGCCACGCGGGCATCTTCACCGGTACGCAGCAATATGCCCGTCAGCAAAACTGGGAGTCAATCATCGACGAATTCGTCGCCGAAAACCTACCGGCCCGACGAACCAAATCGCTTCCTTACGATGGCGTGATTGCGCGTGCGACCGAGAAACTCGCGACACGTACCGCGCGACTGGGGATTCCAATTGTCAACGTCTGGTTTAATTCGCCCGCGCGGGAGCAACTGCCGGGCGTCTTTCCCGACTACGCCGCCAGTGGCCGCATTCGAGCCGAACATCTGTTGGCGCGAGGACTGCGGCAGTTTGCGTCGGTTGTGCGTGAAGACCGCGGTCGCAAGCTGGAATCGGTAGCCTTTCGTACAGCCAGAAGCCGGCTTTCCGTGTGTGACGGCAAAGTTACCGCTTGATTTCTCAAGAAGCCATGCCGTCTGGTTTAAAACTCAACAATATATTGACGAGATTATGAGAGATTGGCAATTGCCGATTGGAGTCTCCATCACCGACGAACGGGCGGGACGCCTGGTTGTTCAGCGATGCGCGCGGCGGGGCTGGCGAGTGCCTCAGGACGTGGCGATTGTCGCGGGGTCGAACGAAGAGGTGCTTTGCGAGAACCCTCGACCTTCGCTGACGAGCATCGAGTTGGGCTTCGACCAGATCGGCTACGAAGCCGCTCGGCTGCTGGACCGATTGATGGACGAACGAGAGAGCGCACAAAAAGTGAAAAAAAAGCTTCACCCCAGCACATTATTCTTCCGCCACAAGGAATCGTGATTCGCGAATCGACTGACTTTTACGCCGTCAAAGATGAACTAGTCGCAACGGCGTTGGACTTCATTTCCCAAAACAGCCACCGCCGCATCGGCCAAGACGACGTCTCGCGAGCCGTCGATGCAGAGACGCGCACACTGCAACTCCGTTTCCGAAAAGTCCTAAACCGCCCCATCGCCACAGAGATCCGCCGCGTGCGAATCGAGCGAGCCAAACGCGAATTGGCCCAGAGCGATCGTCGCCTGGCCGATATCGACCGCGACGTAGGTTTCGGTAAATCCATGCGCATGTACGAAGTCTGCCGCCGCGAACTAGGCATCACAACAAGCGAGTATCGCAAGCAACGACGACTGGACACGGAGCTGTGAGATTGTGAACGGTGTAATTCTTTCCTCACATAAGAATCTGCTACCTTGCGAGTTAGTTGGGGCCGCGCGTCCGCTAACGTGTGCTGCGCGAACACTGACGCATCAAGTCAATCTGATTACCCAGGTCGCAGTATTTTTGCGAAGCCTGAAAATGACGCATGGTAAAAGAGATACACTCCAGTTTGGTTTTTTCCAGCCGGTGGCCGCGACCGCTGCGAGTTTCGCGAATTGGTACCTGCAGTCGGCTGCATCAATCGCTGCAGGTTAGCATCTGAGCAAACTGACAGCGGTGTCTTCTCGCGGGTGACACCTCTGCAGATAGAAAATCCACCAAAGCCGCCGAAGGTTGTCCAACTTCGGCAGTTGGCGCTGATACGAATTGCGGGCGGTGTTGAATTAATTGACCCCACGTGAATAACTTACCGCCACGCGCATGTCGTACGATTGTATTGCTAGCCCGTTGGACAAAAGTAACTGCTACTTAACTTCCACTTCAATGATGTAGGATCTCCCATCCTCATTTTTCTTCAGAACTTTCACGCCCATGGGCGCGTCTTTGTGCTGAAATTCACCCCCTGGTTGTAACGGAGCGTTTAATGGGGCTGTCGTTGGATAGATAACGACCGAGTTCTGTCCTGAAGCGAGTTTGCCATCAACACTGTAAACTAGGACACCGACAGATTCTTCACCCTTGCCTTGGATCGGTTGAGAAACCTCGATCACGAAAATCTTGCTCGGCTTGACCGGATCATCGTCCGGTATGGCGATCATCGAAATGCCGGAAGTTGCGTTTAAGGGCATTAGTTTGAATTGATGCTTACCCTCGACGACATACGTCTTTCGGTCGGCATCGAGCCAATTCAATTTGTGGCGGTGCCAACCCAGAAAACCGCTGGCCTTTCCGGCCGACGACATGATGTCCCAAACACTCGCTGGATTCTTTGGGCCTTTCGCATCGCCGTAAGAATACAAATCGGGCAGGCCCATCAGATGTCCCGTTTCATGAGCCAGAACATAAGGGCTTGCACTTGAAATGTTAAGCGCAACATTGATCTTCTTGCCTCGATAGGGAATGGCTTCGTCGTCCCGCTCGCCAAAAGCGGTGTTACCGATTCGAGGCATGTTGACCATGATGTAGTCATATTCCAAGAAATTGACTCTCGGATAAAGTTTGAATATCTCAACAAAAAGTTCGCGGTGCGATTCGGTTGTCTTGCTGCTGTACTCTTTGTGCGAATTGGGCAAACGGCGCCACCCATTGATATGCTTAAATTCAAACGCAACTTTCCCATATGACTGCACACTAAACAGTTTTTGGAATTTTCCATTACCGAGAACGCGCTTGGCCCGCTCTCGCGTATCGATCTCCATTACGGCATCGGGAAAATCAACGTAAAGTATGATGACTTTCTTGAGCCCGACTGTGCTGTCGTAAATCAGTGGATCATTAGCGCCTTCGGTTTTGTAGACATCGCCTTTGGAATCTAGGGTGGGAATAGGAACTGTCGACGCCTGATCATCGGACGCCGATTTTTCGAGCGTCTCTGCGGCGCTTGTGGGAGTCAATGCAAGGGTGGCCGACAAAACGAGAATCGCCGTCATCATAATTGCCAAAGTCAACTTTGATTGGTTGGTGCGTCTTGAGTTCATGAAGAGTCTCCCAGGTTTTGCGAAGCGTTGGACAACGTGCGTCCACTTTCGCGTCAGTCAAGTAATCCAAGTTCCCTCGTGCAGAGTGAGCGTTCTATAGAGCCCGACGATTCGCTGAGTTACTGGCCCAGCAGTTCCCTCGTGAAAGACGGTGTTGTCAATCCTCGTCACGGGAACGATTTCGCCCATCGTCCCAGTGCAGAATACCTCATCAGCTTTGTAGATCTCGTGAACAGAGATGTCTCGCTCCTCATACGGAATGTGGTGGCTCTGGCAAAGCTCGAACAAAGTGGCGCGTGTAATGCCAGCGGGACAGGCTTTGGTGGTTGAAGTCAGGAGAATCTCGTCTTTCAAAAGAAAAAGATGCGTGGCATTTGTTTCCGCCAAATAACCATTAGTATCGAGCATGAGGGCGTCATCGGCGCCGGCATCGTTTGCCTCGAGTTTGGCGAGAATCGATGTCAGTTGATTACACGAGTGGATCCTCTGGTCGAGCACGTCGGCGAAAGGTCTTCGCTGCTGGACCGTAACGATGTGAATGCCATCGTTGTTGTAAACCGGCGGCTTGTGCTCAGCGAGGACAATCAGCGAGCAACCTTGATCGTTGATGCGAGGATCCAAGCCGGATGTGTATTTGATTCCGCGTGTGACGGTCAGCCGGACATGAACGCCATCATTCATGTCATTGGCTCGCAACGTTTTCCTAATTGCTTCGATGACCTCATGGCGTTCCGGCATGCCTTCGTAACGTAACATCATCGCGCTTTTGTAGAGGCGATCGAGATGTGCATCCAGGCGAAAGATACTACCTTGATAGAGTCGCAGCCCTTCCCACACAGCGTCACCGTTCTGGACGGAAGAATCGAATGGGCTGATGCCGGCCTGATCTCGATGGATTAAATCGCCGTTAATATAGACCAGGATGTCTTTGTTTTTCGCGGAATATTGCTGAAGCATTGTCCGCTCGATTAGTACGAGGTTTGTTCTACCCACAAGACAGGCAGATTACTGCGGAACTTCGCCAGACCGATCCCGGAGACCGGAAAGCAAGGCAATTAGCAGTACACGCAGAATTTGCTGGTTCACTTCTTCTCCACTTCCAACATGGCATCGGCGAAGGCTTTGCCGATCAGGGCCATGGTTTTGGCGCAACCGAGATAGTGGTAGCCGGCGTTGGATGCGCCGCGCTGCCACATCGTTTCTTCTTCAGCGGTGATCACTTTGGCGCGATACTCTTTCACATAGGCCTGTTGCTCGCCCTTTGTCATCTTGCGCTCTTCGGCGGCGGTGTCCCAGAAGTCCTTTCGCATCGCGTAGGCGATCGGATAATTATTAGCGACCACTCTCGCCGGCACGCCTCCTTTTCGAAGGTAGTAAGCGATCTTTTTGGGCTTTCCGAATTTGCGTTCGATGTCCGCCAGCGATTTGTCCCAGTAGGGCGCCGTCTCCACCGCAGCGACATTGCCTTTGAACTCGGGCATCGTGGCAGGTGCGGCCATGGCCTTTCTGAAATAATTAGGCTCTTCCCTAACACCGCCCACACCCATCACGCCGATCACGAAGGGCATCTTGGGAGCGTCCAGGTCCTTGCGGACGTCGCGAATGAAGTCCGCCATCCACTGGCTGTACTTCGCGTACCCGCCTGGCTTGTCGCGGTTGGGATACGTGCCCCGATCGACCATGTCGTTCCAACCCTGGAACCAGACGAAGCCGGCCAGTTCGTAGCCCTGCTTGGCGTCGTAGCTCGGGTAGACTCGCTTGATGTCTGCCAAAACCTTTTTCACGTGGTCGGTCATCAGGCGGTAGTAGTGTCCTGTGGCTTTCACCTTGTCCGCTTTGATCGCGGAAATATCCTTCCGCTGTTTCGCGAAGTTCTCCAATTGCGCCTCGGTAAATTCATACGGCCCGGCGCTTGGTGGTCGAAAGTCAGTATGCAGGCTCTTGCCGCCATCCTCAGCCGGATTGCTGCGCGCCCCGTAGCCGGTCGTCAGCTTGCCTGCTCCCTCGCCGTTGCCTTCTCTCGATCCTGTGAGATACGAGATTCACACCGTGTCACAGACGCGCGGCTTGCCGTCAGGGCCGCGCATCTCCTTCAGCAAAGGCGCTGTCGCTGGGGCGTCACCAATATAGTCAAACGTCTCGACCTTGGCGTGACCCTGCATATTGGACTGCCCGGCAAGGATGTAGACCCTAAGCGGTTTTGCTACTACCGGAACTTGAAGGCCAAAACTGATGATCGCAACGACGGACAGGGACAGTCCTATTTTGATTCTGTTGCTTGTCATAATCGTTCGCTTTCTTGTTCTTGTTTTGAATTCGTGATGGAGCTCAATCCAACGGGCCCCAGATTTCCACCAACAGATCATTCAGGACGGGGGTCATGTCTCTTTTGCTTGGCATTTATTTCGTTCCTTCAAATTAGCCGCCGCTGGTGTGCGCTGAATCTAGCCGGTTGTCATCGTAACACGGATGACGACCATCGTCAGGGTCGCAAGAAACGCAGCCTTTCAACGCCCTCAGCCTTGGGGTATACGCCCAATTGTTGATCGCGACCGATGCGATTTACGCGATTTGCTTTCTGCGGTCGGTTGCATCGACCTGCGCGGCTTACGATTCCGGCAAACCTGCAGCGGTCTATCCTCCAGCGCGACACCGTTGTAGTTAATCAAGGAGAAATGGTGCCCACAGTGGTGCCGAGAATTCTGAATAGGTGCCAAGATTTGCCTTGGCTACCAACCAAACGGAAGCCAGTAAACCTCGCCGCCAACCTCAACAAACCGCAATTCCGAGTATTGACCTTCGTCAACGTCTGTAATCTTGACAGGGATTCGATGGAGCGTCCCCTTTTGTTCCGTGGTTTTTGCCATACCCACAATCTTGACGATGACTGGCTTCTCGTCGGTTTGGAACTTCGCAAACAGGATCTCATCGAATTTCTGATGCATTAGTTGTGAATTTGGAAAATTGTGTTGAAAAAACCGATCCACATCTTCACGCTCGCGTTTCAAGTCCGGTGCTAGGGATGCTGGGTCGGTATTGAGTTCATAGTGCGTGCCGTGGCCATCGACAATATTCAAAAAGATCCCGGTTGAATCTTTCTTTGCGACGAGGGCTAGCCAATCGGATAGTAATAGAGTTCCGGTGCCAGTCCGCGATTGATTAGTAGATCAACCAGGCCTTTTAGGAGGACTCGGTCTTTTTGGCCGTTTCCCGGGCCGACGCTTACGAAGTCAGGTGATGGCCGATGGATTGGAGAGGAACATCTTGAGCGATCCAAGACGATGCCAAAGGACAAGACCGAGTGCGACAGTGACCAGGCCAAACGCAATCAAAGTCCAAAGTGGCGAGCCTGTCCGTAGCATTTCGCCACAGTCGCCGACCCCAACAAAGGCCCCGATTGCAATGTACGCGCCGTTCGCAATCAGACAAAAGCCAGCGAAAAACATTGCCACATTGCGAGCGATCATCCTGCTGCGAGGAACGACCAACCACGCCGCGATGGGGACAAGACAGCCGAGAATTGGGCCAAGCCAAACCACAACGGCGGGACTGGGATTCGGCGAAACATCAGTGCGCGAGATCGTGAGCGGGTGAAGCACGACGCCTTCGACTTTGCGACCGGTAACGATGGCACCAACAACGTGACCGATCTCATGAACGGCCATCATTGCAAACCAGCTCAATGCTATGAGAAGCGATGAACAAGAACTGGTGAAATCGTTGCATTCGAAGAAGTCTGGATCGCTTAACGGGTAGATTGACTGTCGCCGCAGGCTGCGACATCAAACGACTCTGCGTGAGTTTGATGTTACCAAATATCGGAGCATTGGCCCAAGTTTTTGGCAATTCGTGCAGCGAACTTTGCGGCGGATACGTTGTTGGGCCGCGCTGCAAATTGGCATTCCAAAGTCGTCGGATGATCGCGCCGTGAGAACCGCCATCAGGCCAATTGGACCTGATTACTTCTCCTTGCTGTTTGCCCCAGGCGACTTGCTTCCGTGCGTCGACGAGAATTGTTCGATCATAGCGCGCAAATCGGATGAAAGTTCCCATTTAAGTTTCTCATCCAAAACACGCTCTAGGACTCGATCCAAATAATCGCAAATTACCGGAACCACTGATTGCAATTCATCAGATTCGTATTCCATGCGAACCTGGAAGATTGACAACATCATGTGGCAAACTAGATCATCATCTTGGTTTTCCGTAGATTCTGCGCCTGCAATTCCGTCCGGCAAGTAATACAAAAATGCCTCCGTTCCCATGAACATGAGATCTTCTTGGTAAAACTCAAAAGAGTCTTCAAAAAGTGCGCGAGCTTCGTCGTGGTTCTTACCTAGAAAACTCTTGACGGCATGTTGTTCGTCGCGACACCCGGCATGCGGATTGATTTCGTCAAACCTCGGCAAGTTTCGATCGGCCGCCCCTCGGTCCAACGACTCGAATTGCTTTTTGAATTCAGCAGCCTTCCGTAGATATTCTTGGTGAATCTCACGTTGAGCCTCATTCTCGGCCTTGTGTTGAATCTCATCTTGCTCGGCCTTCGTCAAGAATGTATTGATAAACAGATCTTGGAGCCACTGAAACATGCGGTGCTTCTTGTTGTCACAAGTTGTTCGCCCATGGGTAGCACATCCAACGCCGCCCCTGATCGAAGCTGAAAGCGTCGAATGACCGTTTGATTCTATTGCGCGAGCGGCGTCAGTACTACACCGAAGGTGTCCTGCGCAGCGGGCCTTGCAGCCATGTTGGGCGACTGTCCTTAGTCGATACCAGCGTGGTCGAGGATTAGATAAAGCCAGTTCATGTGGAATGCTTCTTGGGTGTCGCTAAATCCTTCCGACCAAGACCTGATTTTAGAATCATCGTCAAACATTCTCTGAGCTAGTTTGTTTAACTCTAACAAGTCCATCTCCGTTGACTGATCAAGCCATTCCACAATGTCGAGTTCTGTACTTAGGCTCGAATACCTTTCTGCAGCTTCACCAAGATAGGAAAGATCGGCAGGCAGAATTGACCAATTGAAGGGAGCTGGTGGTCTCTCGGCAAGGATAGGTTTCTCACTGAACGGCTGGATCTTCAGTTGCGCGAGTTCCCGCAGCAAAAAAAGGAAACGTTGGATATAAAAGGCCGCGTCGCGCTCGGCATCATTTCCATTACGAGCTTCCGTCAACCAGTCAATAATCGCGAAGTTGTCTTCTCGCCGACAGATTTCTTGATAAACGCTTGCAACGCCTGTAAGCTCATCCGTAATTGTCTAGCGTCTTATCCCCCCAGGGGAAACTGGTAAGAATTACTGACGT
>CAYFJO010000044.1:0-41794 GCA_964343305.1 uncultured Pirellulaceae bacterium
AAATCAAGTCGCGTTCTTTCTTGATGCTCGGGTTCATGTTCTTGAGTTCTTTGTACGGACTCGCAGGTTCTCCGTTTGCGGCGACGGCAACGTTGGTGGTGTCGCGATCGACGTCGCCGTAGTAATAGAAGAGTACTGCGAGACCAACCGCGACAAGCATCAGATTCAACCCGACGCTGAAAACCGAAGCGGTGACAAAACTGCGTCGCGCGGTCTTAAGGTCTGATGTGCTGTAATAGCGCTGGACCGTCATCTGGTTCGCCGAATGCGTGCAGACATGCCAGACGCACATGCTGATCGCGGCGGTGACAACCGTCACGCGTGTGAACGGACTGAAACTGATAAACTCAACAGCATGCGGCGGAGTTTGGCCAGCATCCGTCGCAGCTTGATGAACGGCTGGGTCGACCAGGTGCCGCGAAGCGGCGGCGATCCAATCAGGCAGCCAAGTGCCGGTCGTGTACATCACAAAGAAAATCGTGAACATGCCGCCGCCGATTAGCAACGCGACTTGAATCACGTCCGTCCAAATCACCGCTCGCAAGCCGCCCAACGTTGTATAGATCGTGGCTATCAGGCCGACGGTCACGATGATATAGAAAACATCAACTTCGGCGACGCGCGCCAGTGCCTTCGACGAGACCAGCACAACGAACCCCATCCACAGCACGACCATCAACATGAACAACCCAACACCCAGCAGCCGCGTCGCATAGTCGAAGCGATGTTCCAGATACTCGTATGCACTCGTGAAACGAAATCGCATCATGAACGGAATGCAGATGAAAAACACGATCAACATCTCGATCGGGATGGCGATCATCTTGCCAAAGACGTGCGTGACTCCAGAGTTCCATACTTCGCCCGGTTCGGAGAGATATGTCAGGCTGGACAGCAAAGACGCGATGACGCTGACACCGACTGCGAACCACGGCATGCCGCGGCCGGCGAGAAAGTACTCCTCGTCACTTTTCTGTCGGCGCGAGAGCCACCAGCCAAGGAGAATCATGCCCGCCAAATAGACGATGATCACGGTGTAATCGAGGAATGAGAGTGCGGCGAGCATGTTTATTGAATGACGAAATACCCAAATACCCAATGACGAAAGAATGACGGAGCTCGAAGTCCGAATTCAGCCCTTCGGGTTTCCTTCGTCATTGGGTATTTCGTCATTCGTCATTTTCCTCTTTGGGTGATTCGTCATTTCTAAGTTTCATCTTCGGCAAGCACGACGAGTGAATCTTCTTCGTTCAACGTGTACTCGACGTCTTTTTCAGGAATCAGTTTAACACCAAAGTTCTGCTCCATGTCGCGTTCCGACTCTTTGAGCTTGACGCCCAGGCAAACTTCTTCCCGCGCCTGGGCGATGCGGATCATGTCGGCATACGTCACCTTGGCTGGGAAATCGCTGAAATACAACGTCGCGGGCTTCAGATAAATTTCCGATCCGTCCTCTGAAAACAGATCGTCGTACACGCGTTTGATATCCGCGTTTTCGCTGACCTGGGCCAGCAACATACTGATGAACCGGTTGGAAATGATAAAGTCGTTCACGCCTGTGCGGGCCACCAGTTCCTGGTTTTCCGAGTCGAGCACTTCGGTGATCAGTTTCGTGTTGGCGCTTTCATCGGGGAACTGTTTAAAAATGTTTCGCAGCAGCAGCAAGATGACGATCGTTTCCGAATCGGTCCGTTCGTCGTCCCCTTCGGCACCTTGGCTGAGGATAATGATGTTGTCGTACTTGAACGGCTCGATCGCCAGCAAACCTTCCGTCGACAACGGATCCTCTTCGATCAAAGAGACCGTGACGGTTGACAACTCTTCGTTCAACGCGGCGACTTCAGTCCGCACATCGTCCGGGTCGACCGTCTCCGCTCCGTCTTCGCCCGTCACGCGCAGCATCACGTCGATCGTGCTGCCTTCCAGAACGTAGTCGGCGTATTCGCTGATAATCGTGGCCACTTTAGGCGTCCAGCCGATGATCAACTCGTGTTCAATGCTAAGCTGCTGACGGCCACCCGCCAGCGACAGTTCTTTCGGCTCCGCGACCTTGGCTCGTTTTTGATAGTCGATGGTCGAATCGTCTTCGGCCAAAATCAGGATTTCGTCACCGTCGCGCATGTCCAAGTCGACCGAGGGATTGATGAGCAGCTCGCCCGACCTGCGCTTGATTCCCATCGGCACGCCGTCGGGAAAGTAGTAAGCCAGCTCGCCAAAATTGATCTTTCCCCAATTCGCATCGTAGAAATACATTTCGCAGCCGTCGAACGAGAGAATCTCGCCGTACACAACCGACAAGCCGACGCTGCGCGAGGTTTGCACCAGGATCTTGGACAAGATGTCGTTGGTGTCGACGGTGACAATGTTCGGCGCGATGTCTTCGACGACTTGCCGATTTCGTTCGTGAAAGATCTCGGCCACGATCGGAACATCCGCCTCGTCTTCCAGCGACGCGATCACGGCCAGGATGGTCTTGATGACGATGTTGTCGCTGGCCGCTTTGACTTCGTCCGACGCGCCGGGATTGCAACTGGCCAGCACAATCACCGAGCGGCAGGTGTCGACGGATACGATGTCCAAATTGACCAGCGACGACTCGGCACCCGACCGGGTCACGATGCGCGTGTTCATGCGATCGTGCAAATGGACGTTCAAGTAGTCGTCCATCTCTTCCTTGTCGAGCTTCGAGAGGATCACAGCACACGGGTCGTCTTCGCTTTCGTTGGCCAGTAGCAATTCGCGGAGGATTTCCACCACGCGTTCGTTCCAGCCAAGGATCAGCGAATGTTCATCTTCGACGACCTTGGAATGGCCTTTTTTCAATTCGCTGATCTTTTGGTCCATCGCGGTGGTGATAAAAGCGATCAGCGCCGAAAAGATCACAACGCCCACCATGGCTCCAATAATTGACGTCATCTTCAGCCACGGTGACGAGTCGATGTCGTAGGCCATGGTTCCGGGATCGCTGAGATGATTGAAGACCTGAAAAATGTGATTTGGAATGGATTGCTCGCCGCGTTCAGCCGCATCCTTTGGAGAGACGAACACGATGGCACCCCGTAGACACGCCAGGATGAAAAGGGCGATCAAGAAGATAAGTACCAACCCAGTAAAGATCGACCGGCCACCTTTGGCCATGAAATTGTCGAACTTGTAACGAAGCATTTGTCGAAACGTGTAATGGGCCATAGCCGTCACTCCAGGGATTTTGTCACCACTCGTGTGCCACTGGCTCTGCCAGTGCTGATCATGAACAAGACGTTCTTTTGTCCCACGGCACTGGCGGAGCCAGCGGCACACCATTGAATAGGAATACTTTCGCGAAGTTACCAACTGCCAGGGTTGGCGTAAAGTAATGGGGGAGCCCGGGTTCACAAATCAATCACCGGCGGGCATGATGAAACACATGTTTGACCTCAACGCCATCCAAGCCACGCTCGCTGAATTCGAAATCGATGGCTGGCTGCTCTACGATTTTCGCGGCACCAACGTCTTTGCCGGGCGAATCCTGGACATGGACTCGGACCACATCGGCTCGCGACGTTACGCCTATTTCGTTCCGCAAACTGGCCAGCCAACGAAGCTCGTCCATCGCATCGAAGAAGGAGCCTTGGACCATTTGCCCGGCGAGAAGATCGTCTATCTTCCCTGGCAAGCGTTCGAGCGAGGCATCGCGACGTTGATCGGCGATGCGAAGAAAGTGGCGATGGAGTACTCCCCCCGGAACGGCAACCCATACGTATCCCGAGTCGATGGCGGCACGGTTGAGTTGGTGCGCGAGCTGGGCGTCGAGATTGTGTCGTCTGGAGATCTGGTGCAACGATTCGAAGCAACGCTGGACGATGAACAATGGGCCTCTCATTTCGAAGCCGACAAAAACACGCAGGCGGCATTCGACATTGCCTGGTCGTACATTGCCCAGCGAATCAAGGCCAACGGCAGCGTCAGCGAATACGACGTCCAACAGCGGATCATGGAGCACTTGGAAGCGTGCGAGATGACGACCTACCATCCGCCCATCGTCGGCGTCGGCCCGAATAGCGGCGATCCTCACTACGCACCTATGAAGAACCAGTGCGACCTGATTCGCGAAGGCGAATTCGTGTTGATTGATTTGTGGGCCAAGATGAAACGACCTCGTTCTATTTACAGCGACTTGACCAAAGTCGGATTCGTTGACACGTCCGTTCCGCAGAAGTATGACGACATCTTCACGATCGTCGCAGCCGCGCGCGATGCCGGTATTCAATGTGTGAGAGACGCATTCGCCGCGGGCCGAGCGCTGCAAGGCTGGGAAGTGGACGAAGCGACGCGAAAAGTGATTGTCGATGCGGGCTACGGCGAGTATTTCGTCCATCGCACTGGCCACAGCATTGGCCAGGAAACGCACGGCAACGGCGCGAACATGGACAACTTGGAAACTCGTGAAGACCGCCGTGTGATCACTCGCACGTGTTTCTCGATCGAGCCAGGAATCTATCAGGCCGAGTTTGGTGTGCGAAGCGAAGTCAACATGCTCATCGATTCAGACGGTTCAGTTACAGTGACGGGCGGTCTACAAACAAGTGTGCTGCCAATTCTTGCTTAACGCTCTTGCCCGGATTATTCATGTACCGCCGTCCAAACGACGAAGTGTTCTCTGTGAAAAGGAGTTGCGGCTATCTTGCCTAAAACACCGCGCAAATTCGAATCCACACTAACCCGACGCGCAAGCGAGGGGCGACGTCCAAGACCCCTCGCTTGCGCGTCGGGTTAGTGAATAATCCGCTCTTGTAGGGTGTGTGAAATACGGCGTATCCGTTGCGGTGCGTTTCACAAGCCAGCTTGCGCGAATGCAGAGTGTGACCAAATGGTGGAACGCTGGCGTGCGTAACACACGGAAACACAATGGCTTGTTACACGCACCTTACTTGGCATTCGACAGCTCTTCGCCCAACCGACGCATACCTTCTGCCGTCGAGACTTCAGGTTCGTAGCCGAAGTCGCTTTTCGCACGGCTGATGTCGAAATAATGATGTTTTGCCAATTGCGCCGCGAGGAAGCGGGACATCATCGGCTCACTCTTAAGACGCAACAACCAGTAGGCCGTTTCGAACACGATCCCCGCGCACCACGCGGCTTTTAACGAAATCGATTCTTTGATTTCTGGCAGCCCTGCGAGCGCCAGGATGTCGTCGATCCACTGCCAGCAATTCACCGGCTCGCCTTGTGTGACGAAGTACGCTTGTCCACAAACGGTCGATCTCGGCTGCATCGCGTCGGCGGCTTGAAGATGTGCCTGAGCCGCGTTTTCGACGTACACCATGTCGACCAGGTTTGAACCATCGCCGACCCGTCGCAGCCGTCCACGCCGCGCGCGATCGAGCAATCGTGGAATCAAGTGCTGGTCGCGCGGGCCCCAAATCAAATGGGGCCGCAACGAGCATGTCATCAGATCATCGCCGTTGGTTTCTAGAACATGTTTCTCGGCGAGTGCCTTGGTGTGTGGATAGTGACAATACCACTTGTCCGGATACGGTGCCGTCTCGTCGACATTCTCTTGATGCGAACCGTCGAATGTCACGCTGGGGCTGCTCGTGTAGACCAACTTTGGCACACCGTACTTCAAACAACCCGCGACAACATTCTGCGTGCCAACGGTGTTGATCCCGTAGAAATGATCCCAAGACCCCCAGATGCCGGCGACCGCGGCGACGTGAAAAACGACATCGACTCCTTCGCACGCCGCTGCGACTTGGTCGGCGTTGCGAATGTCCGCCTGGACCGATTCAACTCCCAGCTCGTCGAGTTCCAGATAGCGATTGCGTGCCAGTGCGCGGACTTGATCGCCGCGCTGGCAGAGTTGTTCGACGATATAGCGCCCGAGGAAACCCCCGGCACCGGTGACGAGCGCTTTCAACGATGACCCATCCTGACGCGGCGAAGCCGCAACCAAAAAGTAGGACGGATCTTCAATCCGTCTTGGACGGTTTGAAAAACTGTCCTACAAACATGCGCGCACGGCGCGCAAAAGTTGCAGAGTGAGACTCTAGTTGTCAAGAATCGACTCCGCCGGAATCTGAAACCGCACCGCTCCACGGCCACCGAACGCAGCAGCCGGCATTTCCAAGCGGTAGAACTTGTGCGAACTCGGGTCCAGCGTCTCGGGCAATTCATAAACGACCACGTCATTGGCGAACCGCTGGTTGTCGCCTGTGTTGTTGGTCGCCAAAGTTGCGGTATCAACATGTCCGGCAATTCGCGACACGTCGCCGAACGTCATCATGGGATAAGTCTGACCCGTGTCGTCTCGAAGCGTGGCCGCAAACTTTTGGCCAGACACTTCGAATTCACTTCCGTACCAACTCTTGTACGAGATCGCGCCTTCTCGCCCGGTGTTTTCAATGATCAAGTAAACCTGTAAATAATTCGAACTGGCCGACTTTTGCACCACATTGTTTTCGTCTTTGGCCAGGATGGCTCCGTACTGGACTCGCTCAATCTTTACGCGAACTTCGTCGATCAACGCCGACTTGGACGTGTCCGTCCAGGTGACTTCCTTTTCGACCGCATCGGGATAGGGGCTCGCATCGTTGGTAGTGATGACGGTCGTCTCTTCCCAACTGAGTAGATCCGGATTGTTGGAAAAGACGGCGACCAGTGAAACAACGAAGATGAGCACAAGCACCGCACCCATCATGACGAGGATGACGCCCAGGCTGCCTTTGGGTTTGGTATACTCGGCTTTGAGCGAATTCTCTTTACGATCTTCGTCGCCGATCGCGACGTTTGTCGCGGGAGCTGAAGGGGTCGCAATTGGCGCGGCACCGCTTTTGGCCAAATGTGGCGGCAAGGGCCCTGCTGCCATCGCGGCCGGATTCGTCGCGACGGTTGGCGTTGCGGGCGGAGCAGGCGGGGGACGCAAATGTGGCGGGATTACCGGGCTTGCCGTTGGAATCTGTGAGGTTGAGACACCAGGTGAGACGGGTGGAGCGACGGGAATGTTTGTGGGCGCCCCGGTGTTTGGTGACGTGGTGCTTTGAGCCAAGTGAGGCGGCATGGGCCCGGTTTGGCTGGTCGGAAGTGCCGGTATGATCAGAGATTTCCGACACGATTGACACTGGATAGCTTGGCCGGCATGCGCTGCCGAGACTGAGTACGTCGCTTGGCAACCGTCGCAGACCACGTTGATCGTTTGATTCGACATCTCATCGGTCGAGAAATCTCGTAGCACAGCCAGCTTGGCTGTAAAAGCCACAAAAACAGGCCGGCAGCCGGTGCTACGATTCGTTTTGAAACCACTTCTAATCTATCAACCGATCAGAAACGAGGCGAGAGCTTTGGGAATTGGCGCAAAAACTGCGACGAGAGCCGCAATTAACGGTCGTTGCCCCCCTCTGGTTGCAGCCGCGAACAACTCTGGTAACATACTATGAACAATTGTCAATTTCGCGACAGTGCGGATACGGCAAGAAGTGAGGTTCAAAATACAATCGCGTGTGCGGCAAATCGAAGACGGAGTTGTTGCCGCGAATTTGATTGAACTACGTTGTTGATTAAGCCTCCGTTGGCCCTTTTTCAAACGTTTTCAAAAACAACCAACAGGCTGGTTCATGAATCTATTGTTCGTCGTGTTGAGGTTCCTTCACGGAATCTGGCCCCATGGCCAAATGCAACTGAAACCGCTGCCGGTCAACCAAAACCGACGGGTTCGCAGAAGTGAATCTGATTGGCTGAATTGTACTTGGTCGCCGCTGGTTGGTTGGTTGAGTTTCTGGCCATGGCGTTCGAGTGGCAAGTCAGGTCGAGATCGAGAGGTAGCGATGAAGCGCCATGACTGTCCAACTTCCGGCAAGACAGACAACGAGTTGGATCCCCTTACGACTCACCAAACGACGCTGTACCGTGGGAACCCTGTAACAGAGGGAAATCTCGGAACCGAGATCCAAGCGTCGAGAAGTCGATCGATCGACAACGAGTGAAAATCTTATTCGCGAATCAACGCCCATTCTTCGTTGATTGAGGCCGGTTCGCTGGTTTGCCAGGCCAGCAAATCTGTCCGTCCTTTGTTGCCCCGCCGCAAGAAACTAGTGCGAGGGGTTCCTAAGTGAACATCATACAGACGCTCTTGGCGGATGGCGTTTCTCAAGGCCAGTTGGTGATTAGCATCGTCGTTTCGGCCGCGGTGGCGGCGGTTCTCGGCGCGGTACTGATGAAGCTATTGGATCGGCTGCGAAAGAAAGACGCCGAAAGCGAAGCCGCCAGTATACTTGAACGAGCCGAGCAGGACGCGGCCAACCGAATGCGAGAAGCCGAGCTGCAGGTCAAGGAAGACGCACTGACGCATAAGGCCGAAGCCGAAAAGGAATTGTCCAAGCAGCGCGAGGAGTTGCGCGAGCGCGACCGAGTGATCGAGAAACGAAACGAAACGCTTGAACAACAAGCTGAAGATCTGCGCAAGCAGGAACGAATCGTCGAGAGTACGCAGCGTCGTTTGGCCGAGCGACTCGATGATACCAACCGCCGTAACGAAGAGCTTGCCAAAGTGCTCGACATGCAGCGGCAAACGTTGCACGAGGTCACCGGGCTGAATCACGAGGAAGCGACGAAAAAACTGCTCGAATTACTCGACCAGGAACTGCAAAACGAAACCGGCGCGGTCATTCTCAAACACGAAAAGAAGATCGCTGAAACCTGCGAAGAGAAAAGCCGCGAGATGTTGGTCACGGCCATTCAACGCTTTGCCGCGGCTCACACGGCCGAGACGACAACCAGCACGGTCGACATTCCCAACGACGAAATGAAAGGCCGCATCATCGGCCGCGAAGGTCGCAACATCCGCGCTTTTGAAAAGGAAACCGGCGTCGACGTCATCATCGACGACACTCCAGGCGTCGTGATCGTCAGCGGATTCGATCCCGTTCGTCGCGAAGTGGCCCGCTTGTCGCTGAACAAACTGATCGCGGACGGTCGCATCCATCCGTCGCGCATCGAGGAACTTGTCGGCGAAACGCAGAAAGAGATCGATGCTCTGATCAAACGGAAGGGCGAAGAAGCTGCCCAAGAGGTGGACATTCATGGACTTCAGGAACGCGTGATTCACATGTTGGGCCGTTTGCACTTTCGCACCAGCTACAGCCAAAACGTGCTACGACACAGCATCGAAGTGGCGTTCATCACCGGGCTGTTGGCCGAAATGGTCGGTATGGACGAGACCCTTGGCCGGCGTTGCGGTTTGTTGCACGACATCGGCAAAGCCGCCGATCACGAACAAGAAGGCGGGCACCCGAAAGTCGGTTCGGATTTGCTCAAACGACACGGCGAAGGTGCCGAGGTGGTTCACGCCGCGTTCGGACACCATGACGAGATTATTTCCGAGTATCCGTACACGGTTCTGTGTGCCGCGGCGGACGCTTGCAGCGCATCACGGCCAGGCGCCAGACGCGAAACGTTGGAACGTTACATCAAACGGATGGAAGAATTGGAATCGATCGCGGCCGAGTTCAACGGCGTTCATCAAGCCTTCGCCATCCAAGCGGGGCGCGAGATACGAGTAATTGCCAGCGCCAAGGAAACCGACGATTCCAAGGCTTCCAAAATCTGTCGCGACATCGCCAAGGCATTTGAAGAACGACTGACGTATCCAGGTGAAATCAAGGTGACGGTCGTACGCGAGTCGCGTTTCACGGAAATTGCGAAGTAAAAGGCCAAATCAGTGCGGATCCTATTCATCGGCGACATCGTCGGCAAACCCGGTCGCGAAATCGTCGCGCGAGCCGTTCCGGGACTCCGCGAAAAACACCAACTGGACTTGGTCATCGCCAACGCCGAAAACGCCGAAGGTGGTTCCGGGTTGACGGCCGCGGGTTATCGCGAAGTCGTTAGAGCCGGAGTCGATTGCATTACGCTGGGCGACCATGTCTATCGCAAACGCGAGATCGAAAGTGTCCTGCGTTCGAAAGATAACATCGTCAAACCCGGCAATTACCCGGATGTGGCACCTGGGAAACCGTGGACTGTTGTGGAAGCAGCCGATGGCACACAGGTGGGCGTGTTTTGCCTGTTGGGCCGTGTCTTTATGAAGCCCGTCGATTGTCCGTTCACCGCCGCCGATCACATCTTGTCGGAGATGCCAGCCAGCATAAAGGTTCGTTTTCTCGACTTCCACGCCGAAGCAACCAGCGACATGCAGGTCATGGGCCGGCACTTGGACGGACGAATCAGCGCCGTCATTGGCTCGCACACTCATGTCACCACTGCCGACGAACAAATCTATCCCGGCGGAACGGCATTCCAGTGCGACGTCGGCATGACCGGCCCACACGAAAGCATCCTGGGCCGACGAATCGACCGGGTCATGGAAACCACGATGACCTTTTGGCCCACCAGTTTTCAAGTGGCCAAAGGCGACGTCCGGCTGTCCGGAACGATCATTGAAGTCAGCGCGGTCACCGGCCAAGCTAAATCAATTGAACGCATCTCCGTCAATGAAACGGATGCCGCCGATCTTTAGAAGTCGTCAAACGAATCAGTCGGCTTTCATTTTGAAGCACGAATCAGCATCGGGAAACTCATTCCCGAATTACCGGCGGTGAATAAGTATGACCCTCATCGAACTGGTTGCCGCGCTTGCCACGTTCGGGTGTGCAATCGTTGGACTGATCGCCGGTTGCTTGAAGGGCTGGCTGTGTGGTGTATTCGGCCTGATCGCGGGTGGACTGATCGGGATTACAGCGCTTGCCACCTTGGTCGGAATCCCGATCTTGGTGTTGGCAAGAACGAAGCCCGTTTCGGAGGAAGAGTTTGGAACACGATTTCAAACCGTGGCCGCGGTAACGATCTTTGTTGGTGCGTTGTTATCCGTTCCGGCAGTTTGGGCGGCGACGATTGCGGTGGTTAACGCGTTTTCCGCGTGGTTGAACGGGTAGTGCAGCGCTAATAGGAACGGGGACGCAATTGCCCTTGCACTCGGCTAGGGAGTCCCTGGATTCGCAGGAATCCCTCGGCGTCCGTCTGGTTGTAGGATCCGCCGCCTTCCATGGTGGCGATCCCTTCGTCGTACAAGCTGTTCGGGCTGGTGCGGCTGTCGACCATGATGTTGCCTTTGTACAAATTCAAAGTCACTTCGCCGGTGACTGGCTTTTGGGCTTCGCGGATGAATGCCAACAGAGCATCGAATTTTGCATTGTACCAGAATCCGTAATAAACCAATTCAGCCACTTCGGGCGCGAGTCGGTCGCGCAGGTGTACCAGGTCGCGGTCGAGTGTGAGTTGTTCGATCACCAGATGGGCGTCGTACAGAATCGTCATGCCGGGCGACTCATAGACGCCACGGCTCTTCATCCCAACGAAACGATTTTCCACCATGTCGATGCGGCCAATGCCATTTCGACCGCCGATCTCGTTCAACGTGTCGACGACTTCTTTCGCGCCCAGCGATTCGCCGTTGACGCTGATCGGGACGCCGGCTTCGAAACCGATTGTGACTTTTTCAATTTCGTCGGGTGCGTCCTGTGGTGAGACGGTCATGCCGAATTCGACCAGTTCGACTCCGTTGACGGTCAAGTCTTCGAGTTGGCCCGCTTCGTAACTGATGTGCAGACAGTTTTCGTCGCTGCTATAGGGCTTCGAGACGGATGCCTTGACCGGGATGCTCTTTTCCTCGCAGTAGGCGATCATTTCGCTGCGGCCGGGAAATGCCTTGCGAAACTCCTCGTCGCGCCACGGTGCAATGACTTTGACCTTTGGATCGAGTGAATCGGCGGCCAGTTGAAAGCGGCATTGATCGTTGCCTTTGCCAGTCGCCCCGTGTGCGTAAGCCTCCGCTCCGACTTCACGTGCCACCTGCAGGCAAACTTTCGAAATCAACGGTCGAGCGATCGACGTGCCCAACAAGTAAATCGATTCGTACTTCGCTTGCCATTGCAGCACCGGGAAAGCAAAGTCCCGGCACATTTCTTCTTGAGCGTCGACGATCCGGGCACTGGCCGCGCCGATGTCACGTGCTTTCTTGAGAATTTCCTCGCGGTCTTCACAAGGTTGCCCCAGATCGACGTAAACGCAATGTACTTCATAACCTTGGTCCATCAACCAGCCGAGAATCACGGAAGTATCAAGACCACCGGAGTAGGCTAACACGCAACTGGGCATAACGAATCGATCCTCAATTGAAAGAATTGCTACATTAAAGAGACCGTCCATTCTCTGACGAGGCAGCCGGGATGACAAGGCCGCTGGTGTGACGGTTCGCGTTGATTGTGGCCGCCTAGTCAAGAATTTTTTCGGTCAAAATCTCATCTAGATATTTGCCGTTGACCAGAGCGTGCTTTCGCAGCGCGCCAACCACTTCAAACCCTTGGCTTCGATAAAACGCGATGGCCTGCGGATTATCGACCCGGATCGTGGCCATGATCTTTTTGAATCCCTTTTTCACGGGCGGCACGAAACGTCGCTCGGCAAAGTTGCCGGCCAATTCCGTGCCGGTGAAAATCAAGTGCGACAAACGTGGCGATTTCACCAACGTGCATCAATGCCCGTTCGTCCAATGAGACGGGCAGGACGTCCTGAATTCCCACCAGTTGATCCGAGTCATCGCAAACAGCCGCGTGGAAAATTCCTTGTTCCGGAAACTGGCGAATAAAGACAACTTGCTCACTCACCGAGATTGGACCGCTTATAATTGTGAACGTTCCCATCTCAATAATTGAATTGAGAAGCCCTACAATGGGCTCTGCGTCATGAACGGTTACGAGGCGAATGGAATATCCCATGGTTTTTTCAGGTTGGTGTAAATTCAATGGATTCTGAACGCTTATTCAACTCTTTGTGCCGTTGCCAACGTGATGGGCGAATGCCGAACGATCAATGAGCGAAATCAATAACTCGGATGATTCAAATTCTAGTGAGCTGCCAAGCCTAGTCGAGTGTGTCCCGTCCAGATGGTACATGTTTTGGAGGCGAGTGTGCTTGGGGTGTATATGCGCCGCCGTATTCCTTTCTTGTGTGGCTTGGATCATCTCAATGATGGCAACTGACGTGAGAGAGCAAGATTTGGTATTTGATCATGGATGGTGTGTTGGCACTGGCGGAACTGAGTAGTCTCGTGTTGGCTGCCGTGGCTGGCATCGGTTGGGTAGTTTGCCGCCGAACTGAGTTGAAGGGTTGCAAATGAAGTACGGCATTGAAATCGTCGGAGACTTGACCGAGGAGTGTCCTGTTCGACTTGTACCTGAGTGCATCGCCAATGATGGCGGAAATCATTTTCAGCTTGATGTTGAAGTCCTTACACCGCTCAACGATACGTATCGGCAATTCATCTGGAATCAAATTCCCGAAGAAAATGAGTGGGAGTCGACTTCTGCGATGATGGACTATCTTGGTGCAGACGTTATCGAAATGCAGTTGTTGGGATTTCAAACTAATCACGAATCACAAGTGCGGTGGAGCTTGGAATTTCTCTTTACTAGCTGTGGTGGAATGTCCGAAGTGTCCGCACGATTGGGCGGGCATTGGGCCGAGAAGTGGTTTGAACGTGAACGGTCGAGAATTGTTGAAGAGTTTTTGACGCCATTCGGTTTCCTACCTACTGATTCACCGTGTACACAAATTGGTAGGCCAGACATCGAGCAGCCGCCAACCTGGCAATTGGACGGAGCGATGTCGTGTCCACTATTCGTGCCAATTGACGGCGCTTCTTACGCTTCCTTCGATCCATCGAGAAAAGTCGATGAAGATGATTCACCATTTCAGATTAATGTGGCGCTCGCCGACAGCCTCGATGTGGCGGGAACTCAGAAACTACACGAAGACTTGAAATCACATTACACAAGGCTACTGGTCGACGGACTATGTCGATGCCAGCTATGCATCCCCGACTTTAATCCTCACAGCGTTCGCTGTGTGGAATCATAAAAAGAACAGAGTCAACAGCGATGGGCTCGATCGTTAACGTCCAACTTTTACCGTTTGCCACAGTTCATGAAATTGAGATCGCGAGTTGGGTTGCCGATCTCGATGAAGCCAGGGCATGGTCGGGGCGTGACGCGACATTTCCGATCGCCGTGGATCAATTCGAATGTTGGCACGCCGATCATGACGTCCACCCATTTGTTGCACTGCAAGATGATTGCCTCGTCGCGTATGGGGAGATCTGGGCTGACGCCACGGAAGAAGAAATCGAACTTGCCCGGATTATTGTGAGTCCGGCGTGCCGTGGACGTGGAGTCGGCCGTGCTTTCGTGCGGGCGTTGGTCAAGCAGGCTGCAATTTTTCGATTCGCCGACGTATACCTCCGCGTGGTATCGGAAAACCTTGCCGCGATTCGATGCTATGAAGGTGCAGGGTTCACACGCGTATCGAAGCAAGACGAAATCGTGTTTAATCAACGCCAGCCCATTGAATATGTGTGGTTAAGATGTGAATCCAAGTTCGTTGACGAGAAAGGCGGCTGATGAAAGAAATCTTAGTTTTGGCGGGAGTTGACGATTCGAGCCAGCGAATGGCCGACGAGAATCAGTCGCGCAGATTGCTTGAGGCGGTGTTCCAAGTTTGCAGCGGTCTCAAAAAACGGGGTGGCGCGACGCCGCTGCTGTGTTTCATGCGACCAGAGGACGCGTTGCTAATGGTCGATCAAGTGGCGGCAAGTCCTTCGGCGCCAGAGTTGTTTCAGACGTCGGACGATTTGGCGCGAATCGACGGTGTGCTCGTCATCCCACCGCTGAATGAGACGTTTGATCCACCGCATCGGTTTGTTGCGGACGCACTGAATCACTGCATGAAGAATGAGAAACTCGTCTGTGTTTGTCATCGCACGACACTGGGGATGCGTTGGATGTTGCAGTCGGAGGAAAGCACCTTTGTTTGTGATGACATCCTTGAATCGGAGAAGTTGTATGAAGTGGTTCGCCGTTTTGAGGTTTCATGAGAGAAATCACTCAGAAAACACTCTGGCTCGGAAACGCAATCGATACTCGCGACTTGCGGCACGTTCATGACGCGGGGATTTCCGCGATCGTTGATGTGGCTCTTGAAGAGCCGGGCGCGCAACTCACGCGTGACTTGATCTACTGTCGCATTCCGCTGTTAGACGGGGCGGCCAACCGGGCGGAATTGCTCGCGCTTGCTGTGGAAACGACCGCGTCATTGATTCGTAAAAAGATTCCGACCATGGTCGTATGCGGCGCGGGAATGAGTCGTTCGCCGTCCATCGTGGCGTGTGCGTTGGCTCTGGTTCGCGACACGGCACCGGACGAAGAGTTGCAACGGCTCGTTGAGGGACACCCGCATGATGTTTCGCCGTTGTTCTGGGCAGATGTTTTGAAGACCTACCAATCGTTGGTTTCGTGAATCAAGCCGATTTGAGGGAGTCGATCAGCCGATTGATGTCGTCTTCGTTGGTGTATGCGTGTGGGCTGATGCGGATGCGGCCGGCTCGCTGGTTGATGACGACGTGATCGGCCAGGCACTTGCGTTTGACTTGCTGGGGTTCGCGATTGGGAAGCTCGAACGAGATGATGCCCGACCCGTATGGCTGGCCAAGCGGGCTGACAACTTGCGCGCCGATGGATTCGAGGCGCTCAGCAATGCAAGCGGTGGTTTCCAGGATGCGCGTGGCGATCTTTGATTCGGTCGCAGCCAAACCATGGTCTCGCAAAAGCTCCAGGCTCGCGCCGAGCGCGTGAAAGCCGATCATGTTTTGTGACCCGCCTTCATAGCGCGCCGCATCATCGCGCAGATTGAAATCCAAGTTAGTGAAATCCCCGCCTTGCGTGACGCTGTTCCAACCGATATTCATCGGACGGAGCAGATTCAAATGCTCGTGCTGGACGAAAAAGACTCCTGCTCCCTCGGGACCCAGCATCCACTTGTGTCCATCGGCGGCGAGGAAATCAACGCCCGTCGCACGCACATCTAGTGGAAACACTCCCAGCCCTTGGATCGCGTCGAGAAAGACGAGAATGCCGCGTGCATGGGCTCGCTCGACAAGTTTGTCCACGTCGATCCTCCAACCCGTGGCGTATCCAACCCAACTGATGGCGATCATCCTCGTTTTCGCATCGCAGGAATCGAACAGTTGATCGAAATCGATTTCAGCAGCGGCTGGCGCGAATCGGCGTTCTTCGACGCCTCGATCGGCCAGATTGGCCCACGGATAGATGTTCGACGGGAATTCGCCGCTGATGGTGACAACGTTATCTCCCGCTTGCCACAGAAAGCCGTCCGCAACGTAATTGATACCCGCCGTCGTGTTGGGAACGAGCGCAATTTCCGTCGGCAAGGCATTGACTAGCTCGGCCGCCAAGGCCCGGACTTGCTCGATACGAGCCGCCCAATTAAACCAAACGGTATCGCCCTGCTCGGCAGCCTCCGCCGTCCAACGCGAGATTTCTTGTTGAGCGGGGCCTGAAAGCGGTGCAACCGCCGCATGGTCGAAATACGCCCATCGCTGGACAATAGGCATGTTGGCGCGAAACGAATCCCACGATGGGTTGGTAGCGAGTTTGGCTGGCATGGGCGTATTATGACCGAACACGTGACAGGATATTTGTTTGAATTATACTGAGAGGGAACGCGAGTCTCCGACGGGGGAGGAGATTGATCCCAGTGGATTTGTTTTATATGCCGAAAGCTCTGTGTATTAGCGGAATCTTGGTCGCGGCCTTGGTCTTGATTGTATTCTTGACCGATCTGCTCGCTGCGCTGACCGGGTTCAAATCGCTTGCTCCGTTTCAGGGAGCCAATCAACTGATGGACATCGCCTTTGTCCTGTGCGCTGGCGGCCTGGCATTTATTAGCTGGACGACGCTCAAAGAGCAAGTCTGACGGCCGTTCTCTAACTATACTGGCATCTGACGATCTGATTGTGCGTGCCTTTGCAATTCTCTCTGTTCATGGGTCGGGAAATCATGATGAGGCAAATCCAATTCTCACTCGCGCGAACGGTGGTGCTTGTTTTCGTGCTGAGCGTAGGGAATTGTAACTCAGCGTGGTCGCAGCAAGCACCAGTTGTTGTCACGAAGGTTGTTGAAAAGGCCCAGTCGACTAGCGAGACGTTCATCGGGACCGCCGAGCCGAAGCGCCGCAGTATTGTCGGATGCGCGGTCGACGGTCGGATGCTCCAGTTCTTCGTCGACGAAGGCAAGGTGATCAAAATGTTGCCGCGCGAAGAAGGTGCTGATCCCAAACTGCCACGAGTCGGACAACCGATCGCTCAACTGCGCACTAAAACGATCGAGATTCAAGTCGCCGCGGCCCGTGCCCAGTTGATGTTGCGCGACAACGAATTGAAGCAGCTTGAAAAATCACTGCCTCAACAGCTCGTTCAGGCCAAGGCACGGTTGGCCAGTGCCGAAGCAACCGCGAAACAGGCTGCGGCGGAGTTCAAGCGAATTCAGTCGTTGTTCAAGCGCGACAAAGTAGTTTCGCAATCGGATTTCGACACTGCACAGTCTGAGTCAGTTGCCGCCCAGCAGAATCGTTTGGGGGCACAGTCAATGGTTGACGAACTGGAAGCAACCAGCGACCTGAAGTTGGCTCAATCCAAAGCGGAGCTACTCTTTCAGCAAAAAGAAGTCGAACGGATGGAAGACCTTAAGTCCAAGTACACGATTCGCACTCCGTTTCGTGGGCACATTGTTCATAAACACGTCGAAGTTGGGCAATGGATCAAACAGGGAGACCCGATTGCCGAAGTCATTAGGTTGCACCCGATCGAGATTGAAATCCCCGTGCCGGCCAAGCATATCGAGAGGATTCAGGGCGAACTCGCCGAATTGAACGGCTCCGGCAAAAAGCTTGAAGTGGCGATTCAGTTCGATGCCCTGCCAGGACATTTGTTCGAGGGGCAAGTGTCACGGATTGTTCCCGACGCAGATCAACGGGCACGTGCGATTCCTGTCAAAGTAAAGGTCGACAATCCACATGAGGAGGGGCATCCGATCAAGCCAGGGATGCTTGCGCGCGTCGTGTTGCCTGTCGGTCGGAAAGAAAGGCAAACACATGTGCCCAAGGATGCGTTAGTGCTTGGCGGAGAGTCGCCCATCGTGTATGTCGTTGCGACAGATCCGAAAGACAAGAAAAAGAAAACGGTCCGGCCGGTGAGTGTCGAGCTTGGCGCGTCGATCGGATCATGGATTGCTGTCCAGGGGCAGTTGAAAGCGGGCGACCAGGTCGTGATCGAAGGAAACGAGCGTCTGCGCCCAGGACAAGCCATCCTCATCACCGAAGTAATCCCACCTGAAAGTCAATAGGACGGATTTCCATTCCGTCCGGGCGGATTACTAATCCGTCCTACAACCATCATGCATCCTGTCGCCGCTTGTATTCGAAATCCGGTCAAAGTTTCGGTTGGCGTGTTGCTGATTGCGCTGTTCGGGATCATCGCGCTGTTTCGCATGCCGATGCAGCTCACTCCCGAGGTGGAAACGCCGACGATCACGATCGAAACGCGTTGGCAAGGCGCAACGCCGCACGAGATCGAGCGGGTCATCGTTCAGGAGCAGGAGCAGTACCTCAAATCGGTCGAAGGCGTCACCAAGCTGACGTCGGAAATTCGATCGTCGGTCGCCACGATCAGCATGGAGTTTCTGGTCGGCACCGACATGCGTGAAGCAGTGTTAAAGGTCAACAGCGAACTGCAACGTGTCCGGCAATATCCGCAGGAAGTTGACAAACCGGTGATTCGCGCGTCGAGCAGTGAGGACCAGGCGATTGCGTGGTTCATTTTGAGCGCCCGCCCCAAGTCGCGCGACGAGATCATCGCGTTCCAGTTAGAGCATCCGGAATTGCACGACGAATTGCAAAGCGTGCTCGACGCGCACAACTTGGGCCTGTCTGTGTTGCGATTGCGGAGGTTGGCCGCGAAACAGCCTGTCGTCCAGCCGCTGTTGCCGCCGGACATCGACGTTCCGAAACTGTTGAGATTTGCCGAAGACTACATCGAGTCAGAATTTGAACGCGTGCCAGGCCTGGCCAATTCGTCCGTGTACGGCGGCGAAGAGCAACAGTTGCAGGTGGTGGTTGATCCGTACAAATTGGCCGCTCGTGGTTTGACGATCAGCAACGTTCGAGACAAGCTGCGCGAGTTTGATGCTGACATTTCCGGCGGCGAACTGTGGGAAGGCAAACGGAAGTACAACGTTCGCACGATCGGCCAGTTCCGTAGCGTCCAGCAAGTCAAAGACGTGATCCTGGCCGAATACGAAGGGCGGCGTGTCTACGTTCGGGACGTCGTGATTGACGGCGGAGTGCGGCTCGGATATCGCAAGCCGGACGGGTTCGTTCGACGGTTTGGCGTGGCCAACATCGCCGTCAATGCAACTCGCGAGACGGGAGCGAACGTCATTGATGTGATGAACCAGTTGCGGGTTAAGGTCCAGCGACTGAACGACGGCATCCTCCGCGAACGCGGGCTGGTTTTAACGCAGGTCTACGACCAAACCCACTACATCAACTCAGCCGTCGGACTGGTGAATCAGAATATCATTCTCGGCGGCTCGCTGACGGTGATCGTGTTGATGTTGTTTCTGCATCTCGGCGCAAGGACGTTGTTGTTCGTGCCGATGCTGGCCGTGACGGCGCTGTTGGCTGTGTTTGTGTCGGCGTGGTTCTTCTCGATCTCGCTGCTGCTGGTTTTCGTGGCGGGATTTTGGTTTGCTCGTGGCGCGCTGGTCGTGGCGCTGGCGATTCCGACCAGTATCATTGGCACGCTGCTGATGCTGAACATGATGGAACGATCGTTGAACGTGATCAGCCTGGCGGGACTGGCGTTTGCCGTCGGAATGTTGGTCGATAACGCGGTCGTGGTGTTGGAGAATGTCTACCGGCATTGGCAAGCGGGTAGCCGGCCGTTTGAGGCCGCCGAACGGGCGACGAAGGAAGTTTGGGGCGCGGTGCTGGCTTCGACATTAACGACGCTGGCCGTTTTTCTGCCAGTGGTTTTTATGCAGGAAGAAGCGGGCCAGTTGTTTCGAGACATCGCGCTGGCGATCAGTTCGGCGGTTGGTTTGTCACTGATCGTCAGTGTGACGGTAATTCCGACGGCATCCGCGAGAATCATGGGAAAGCGCGAGACAGAGACCGGCGAAGAAACGAGATCGTCGGGAGCGATCGGCGCTTCGGCTGGCTTGGTGGTCGGCACGGTCGTTGGGTTGAACGGCTGGCTGCAACGCGGACTGTTGCGGCGCGTGGTGGTCGTCGTGGGAATGATTGGCCTGGCGCTTGGACTGAGTTATGTGCTGCGTCCGAAAGTCGAGTATTTGCCGACCGGCAACCGGAACTTGGTAATTTGTACGATCATGCCGCCGGCCGGCTACAACGTCGACGAATTGATGCGAATCGGCCAAGACGTCGAGGATGTGACGCGGCCATATTGGGACATCGAATTGGGCAGCGAGGAGGCGCGAAATCTCGATCACCCTGCGATTGCCGATTTCTTCTACTTTGCGCGGCAGAATCAAGTGTTTCTCGGCCTGCGAGCGGTGGACGAAATGCGTGCGCGACAGTTGTTGGGACTGGTCAATGAAAAATTGAGCACCGCGTTTCCCGGCACGATTGTCGTTGGTTTTCAGTCCAGCTTGTTTGCCGGCGGACTGCGAGGCGGGCGCACGATCGATATCGAAATCACGGGAACGGCGCTTCCGGAATTGGTGGCATTGGGCGGCCAAATCATGGGACAAGTGAGGCAAGTTTTTCCCCCCGGTACGCAGGCCCGTCCGGAACCCAGTCTTGATCTTTCCAATCCAGAACTTCACGTGACGGCCAAACCCGAAGAGGCCAAAGACCTCGGCGTGACGACACCAGAACTCGGTTATTGGGTTGATGCGCTGACCGACGGTGCCTATGCGGGCGATTTCTTCGTCGGTGCCGACAAGATTGATCTCGTCATCCTGGGCACGGACAGTTTCACTGGTCACACGCAAGACCTTGAGCAGCAATATGTCGCCACGCCGAATCACGATCGGCCCGTGCGGCTGGATTCGTTCGCGAAGGTCAAGATTAGTTCCGGACCGGAACAGATCAATCATCGCGAACGCAAACGTGCGATCGCGATCCTCGTTACTCCGCCGGACGAGGTCGCGTTGGAAGAGGCGATTGAGATCATCGAGCAGAAGATTCTTCAGCCGATGCGCGCGGGCGATCGACTAGGCAGCAACCAGATCACATTGAGCGGCACGGCCGACAAGCTGGCGAAAACGTGGGATGATCTGTTTTGGAATTTTGTGGTGGCGCTGTTGATCACGTATTTGCTGATGGCCGCGCTGTTCGAATCGTGGTTGTATCCGTTGATCATCATTGTTAGCGTGCCGCTTGGCGCGGTGGGCGGCATCCTTGGCTTGCGGCTGCTGAGTCTGTATTTGACGGTAATCGGCGAGCCGCCTCAATCGCTGGATGTGTTGACGATGCTCGGTTTTATCATTCTCGTCGGCACGGTCGTGAACAACGCGATTTTGATTGTTCACCAGTCATTGAACTACATGCGCTTCGAATCGATGTCGCCCAACGAAGCGATTCAAGAGAGCGTCCGCACCAGAATCCGGCCGATTTTTATGACCACGGCGACGACGTGTCTGGGACTCGCCCCGTTGGTTTTCTTTCCCGGCGCGGGATCGGAACTTTACCGAGGACTTGGCAGCGTCGTGCTGGGCGGACTATTTGTGTCGATGATGTTTACGTTGGTGTTGGTGCCAACGTTGTTCAGCCTGGCGCTGGAGTTTGTGCAAGGATTGCGGATTTTCTTCCAACTGGATGCAGCCGAAGAGGATGAGATGTCGGAAGTCTAAGAGATTCACTCTTTAAAAAGTGCTAATTTGTTTTGGTTTTTATGTGGCTATTCCAAGGGTCTGGAGTAGCTGCTCCAAGGAACTTCGGACTTTTCGATAACCCTTTTGTGTTTCCGTTTGCGGGGATGGTACAGGGGTTTGATGGGAGATTGGGTCGCCAAGAACTGGCGTGGTTCAAACCTGGGCATCATCTTTCGTTGCTAGCATTGAAGTTTAATAAGCCCACGGATGGCAGAGCGAACCCACGGATGCTTTGTGGGAGAATTCATCCGTGGGTTCGCTCTGCCATCCGTGGGCTTATCCCTTCGACCGGGCTGTTACCCAAAATGCCTCGATTTTGAACCGTGCCCAAGAACTCCGTTGAGGCATTCATTCAACTTTAGCAACGCCGTACCTTCGCTGATTCCCTTGGGAGTCAACACGTAAAGCGTTTTGCGTTTCAGTTTCCCAATCCATCCTTTGCCACGCAACTTCAAGAGGTCATAGCGTAACTGCGAGGCCGTGTATTCATCAGGACTCAGTCCAAAACGGCGTTGCAGGTAACTGCGCAGTTCGCGGCTGCGAAAACCCGTGATCACGGGCGAAAACTGAAGCACGGCGGCCAGCACCAAATACAGTCGTGGATTGTGTAATTGCAAACCGGCCACACGTTGTCCATCTTCGCGGACAGTGGGCTGACCGAGTTTCTCTACAAACCCTGAAGAAATCGTCGTGCGGTCGATCGTGTCTTGCCATCGAAGCAGACGCTTGTTGCAGTTGTCCATGCAATGCAGCAAATAGGGAAGATGGTGCAGTCCCTTTTTGATGCCGAATTCACGCACGTCATGCGTACTGGTTTCGGTCCGCAACCCCGCGTCCTGCTTGTTGTACTGTTTGATATACGTCTTTTTGTGCCAGGCCTTCATGCAATAATCTTGTTGCTCGGTGCGTTGCAACCGCCCACCCGTGCGATTGGCGTGAATCCGCTTTCGCTGGAACAAACGGGAGATGACGTGCGGCTGGCCAATCGATCGGCCCCGGTCCAGCAGCCGGCCAAACAAGGCATTCAGGCGGTCGCCGTCGCGAAAGATCAGGTTGTGACAACGTTCCACCTGATCCAAATACCACTGGTAGCGAAAGCCTTGCTCGCGAACGCGCGGCGGAAACAGGTGGGTGCAACGATACACCCAGCGGTCGCAAAATCGTTCGATCGCCTGGTGCGTCAGCGCGGCGATGCCTCGGCGAAAGACCTTTTCGTCTGCGACCGAAACAAACAGGTTGTCACGCATTTGGAAAGAGACACCACGGGTCTTCAGATACTGGGCCACGAAGTGGTGGCCGTTGAAACAGGTGGTCACGGTGAAGGGAGCGTAACTGGCAATGCGGATCGAATTGCCGACGCCGAATTGTGCGTCCTTAATGAAGAAATAGTAGTGATTGATGCGACGCCGACCGCGGGCGATCTTGCGCTCTTTCTGCTCGCCCGTTTGGGGGACGTAGGAAACGAAGCTGGATGTTTCTTCCTGCACTTTGATGATGCAGTACACGGCTTCCTTCTGGTCGGCTACCGCATCGAGATATTCGGCGGCCCGGTCCACATGACTTTCGCCGGGGCGAGCGGAAATCAGTGGGATCTCGTTTTTCTCGGCATAGGATTCCACATGCCGTACAAAGTCCTCGGTGATCCGCCGGAGATCTCCCGGTTCGATCCATTCGACCGAGCGAGTGCATTGGAAGAATGTTCGCAGCATGGTTATACTTTGCATACTCATGATGTGACCACGGACACGCATCCGATCAACCAACGAATACTCCAGTGATACATCGTCCTTGAAACGTTCCGCAAGAGTCATGGTGGGGCTTTCCGAGTTAACGTGAATGGGACTGAGCGAGCGGATCATAATCCTTGCGGAAAGCCTCACCATCTTTCGGTCTGCATCGACCAATCCCAATGCCGACCAACCAAGATCCTTGTTTTCGGTTGAAGGTTCACTTCACTAGGCTAAGCAGCACTCGAAATATAATGACGAAGCTCGGCGCTCCGAGTCGAGCTTTGTGTCGCGGTTGACGTCCGCGACTATTAGCCAGCCTTACGCAAGATCGACTGCGATTTGGCCGTTTCCGTCTGCCGGGACAAGTCGCACGCAAGTTGCGTCAACGTCTTGCCTCGGATGTGCTGTCGGCGACCCACGGCGACGACGTCGCGCAACAACCGTTCGAGCGATTGGATGCCGCGCGAACCTAGTCGGGACAGTTTCGGTGCATCGATGCCGAGATGCGTCGTTTGGCCGGATGCGAGCGAACGTCGCAAGCCCTGGCCAATGGCAAAGGAACTGATCACTGGCAACCAGCGGCTCGCGTGCGGAAAGACAGCCGAGGCGGGCAGTTGCCAAACGCCGAATCTCAGCGTCTTGACCGGACCAACGCGGATAGAATCCGTTTGGCTTTGTAAACACGGTCGCACCATTGTCACCTGTTGTTTGACCAACAGGTCGAGATTGTCTTGTAACTGGGTGTTTCGCAGCAACAGCGTCGATACCGAAAGGTCGCGAGCGCGAGCACTTTGCACCCGTCGAAACAACTCGCGTGCAAATCGTGTTCGGCCGGCGGTGGGTCCGATCCAACTCGCGTCGCCCATGATGCCCAGTTCGTGTGGCAAGTCGGTGGAAAGGATCTCATCCGTGGCCGCGAACTGGGCCGGATCGGCAACCGCCCAAGTCGCGGGGATACCAAGTCGCGACAGAAGCTGTATCAACTGCGAGCAGGTCGATGCCAATTGACGATGCTCCATAAGCACGCGCCCATCCACATCCGATTCCAAATCGATGGAAACGATAAATGTCCCGCCATGCCGCTGATTCCGCATAACCGATCTCCCTTAATCCAGGTTTAAAAAGGGGTCAGGAGTCTTTTGCCGGAACGGCCCGCCGGGTGCTTCGCACAAAAGACTCTCGACCCCTTTTTAAACCCCATGTTTGGACCTATCGATAGCATCGGCGCAAACCGCATTCGAACTAATGCCGTTCCATGCCCAGACCTAGTGGTAGCATCTGGGTAAGGTGTGCCAAAAGAATCGAATGTCGAGTGTTGCACAAAGAATGTGGAAATCACTTGTGCGACATTCGTTCTTCCATAGCCAGCAGAGATGGGGAATAATGTGACAAAACCCGCACGAAATGGTTGTGTTCCCCCTACTTGCGTGGGTATCGCGTGCTTCGAATTTGAAATCCGCGAAAAGAGACCGCAGATTCGCGCGAAAAATATCGTTATAATCTTTTCCTACAAGGACAATTATTTCGGTTAGTGAATCGTCGATATTGTTGGTGGTTCTCTTCTTGAAAGCACAGTCAGTCATGGCATCTGGCACCACACCCAACGCTGATCCGTCGAAACCTGCCGCCGCGGCTCCTTTGACAAAAAAGGCTCCGCCGCCCAAAAGGTCGAGCCCTCCGCCAAAGAAGGGCGGCGCACCACCAAAGAAATCGCAGGCAACGGAGCCGACGCTGCCCGAATGGGACGACTCGGAATCTGGGTTCAGCTTCCGCCGGCTGTTTCGCAGCATTGGGGCGTGTGGATTTTCGATGGTCTTCCACATGGTGATGCTGTTGGTCATGGGTTGGTTCGTGATGGACAACGAGCTGAAGAAGGAAATCCTCGAAGTCATTTCGCCGCCAGTTCGAGATGAGTTGGTCGACGAAGAGATCATCGAGTTCGAACTTCAAGAAGAAATCGAAGCCGCTGACGAGATGTCCGACAGCGTCATGTCGCCTTCGATCCCCATCGGTTCGCCAAACGGCGGAGTTGGTTCCGTCGGCACTCCGGCCGTCGATCAAGAGATCGTCAAAAACTTGCCGGACGCCACCGAGAGCGTCACGATTGGTCCGCCTGGCCAGTTCATGCCCGCCAAGGAAATCATGATTCGTGATGTGCCGCAAGGTGCGCGTGGCGACGAACGCTTCCTGGTCGAAAACGTCGATCAAGCACTCAGCCAGATCACCAAAGAACTTCTCGCGATGTTGGAAAAGAGTGAGGTGGTCGTCGTCTGGTGTTTCGACATGTCGGGAAGTATGGAAGACGAGCGCAACGAAATCCGTCAACGCATCGATCGTGTTTATGCGGAACTTGGAATTTCGGGCCGGGCAAAAAATGAGCGGTTGACCACGTCAGTTACGAGCTATGGTTCGCAGTTTTTCGTTCAGACGCGTCGTCCAACCGGGAACCTTGATGAGATCCGCGCCGCCATCGGAGGCATTCCAAACGATCCGACGGGCAAAGAATATATGTGCCAGGCCGTTGGCGAGGCAATTCGCCGGCATCGTGACTATGCGAAGACGACCAAGCGTGCGATGGCATTGGTGTTGTTGACCGACGAGAGCGGCGAGCCGGAAAACAACCTGGAGTTTCTCGAACAGGCGATTGCCGAAGCCAAGGCCGCCAACTGCCGGATTTATACATTGGGTCGCGAGTCCGTCTTTGGCTATCCTCACGCACGCATGCGGTGGAAGCATCCGGAGACGAAGCGAACCCACTGGTTGCTTGTCGACCGTGGACCTGAGTCGGCGTTCGTCGAACAACTACAAACGAACGGTTTTCGTCGCCGGCACGACGCCTTCTCCAGCGGGTTTGGCCCATACGAGCAGTGCCGGATGGCGAACGAAACCGGCGGGATCTTCTTCATGTTGCCGACGACCGAAATCGCGATCGTCCAAGGCGCGAAAATGAAGTACCAGATGGAAGCGCTGCGGGCGTATCGTCCAGACCTGCGCTCGAAACTAGAAAACTTTGAAGATCGCGATAAGTTTCCGATGCGCACGTTCCTGTGGCAAGTCGTCAGCGATTTGAATCCGCTGGAGTCTCCGCAAAAGGCGCGCGAACTTGAAATGCGCGTTCATTATTCGCTGCAGTTGCCTCAATTCACTCAGCAAGCCAGGCAAGAACAGATCAAGGCAATTAAGTATCTGCAATATCTCGCGGCCGCGGAAAAAGTCTTGCTCGACAACCAGCGATTGCGTGAACAAGAAGCCGATCCGCGCTGGCAAGCCAATTATGACATGATGCTGGCGCAACTGGTGACATTCCAAGTGCGGATGTACGAATATGGAATTCAGCTCGAATGGTACATGCGTCATTGGGATCAAGAGACGGTTAAAGCACCGCTGACGAGAGGAGAGGCTGTGTTGACGAACTGGGCAATCGGCACCAGGCGAGAGACGTTCGCCGAGAATCCTTCTCTGTGGGAAGACTACCCGCAGCGGGACCAGGTCGTGGAATACATCGAACGAGCGCGAAAGTTGCTAGCGGTGGTCCAAAAGAATCATCCTGGCACACCGTGGGCAGCACGTGCGCAATGGGAGTTGAATCGCGGATTCGGCGTCAAATTCGGCCCCGATTACGACATTGTCTATCGCGGCAGCGGCACGGGTATCACGATTCCCATTCCAAAGCTGTAATATCGCCTTTCTCCGCGAAACAGCGCGGCAGCTTTGCGACATCTGAACATTTTTCGCCACTTGTGCGACAAACCAACGACACGGTTGGACTTTTTCACGCCGATCAAGGAAAATGGGATTTGCTCGTATTTCGCGTTTGCAACGGAGAATTAGAATGTCCATCATCACACGCCGTCGAGCCCTTCAATCTCTGGCGTTGGCCGGAGGCAGTGCTTGTGTACTGAATCCATTCAGTGAATCAGCGCAAGCCGCCAAAATGAATGACCAGTGGGAAGGCTCCATCAACAAGGGTCTGAAGTGGCTGGCACGCACGCAGTCCAAACTTGGTCATTGGACGGCCGCCAACTATCCCACTGCCATGACCGCCTTGGCCGGTACTGCAATGATTTGCTCCGGATCGACGACCACCCAGGGACCCTACGCCAAGAACATCCGACGTGCCGTCGACTATCTCATGACCAAATGCCGGCCTAACGGTTTGATGGGCGACCCGCTTCGCGACAACCGCTACACCTACGGTCACGGTTTCTCGATGTTGTTCCTCTCCCAAGTGCTGGGCGAAGAAGAAGACGAAGAGCGTCGGGAAGATCTGGTGGAAGTCTTGACCAACGCCGTCAACTTCAGCGTCAGTGCGCAAACGAACTCGGGCGGCTGGGGCTACATTAGCGCCAAAGACGGCAACAACTTTGACGAAGGTTCCACGACGATTACCCAAGTGCAGGGCCTGCGCGGTTGTCGCAACGCCGGTATCCCGGTTTCCAAAGAATCGATCGAGAAGGCGAAGCAGTACATTTACAAGTGCAAGAATCCCGACGGCGGGATCTCGTACAGTTCACGAAACCGCGGCAGTTCGCGCCCGGCGATCACGGGTGCCGCGCTGGCGTCGTTGTATAACGCGGGGGATTACGAAAGCAAACATCAAGAGGAAATGCTGAGCTACTGTAAGAAGAATCTTGGCCGTGTCGACGGCGGCCGGTCGTTTGGCCACTGGCATTACACCTATCTTTATTATGCCCAAGTGATGTATCGCCAAAAGCGCGAAGAGTGGGAGCCCTTCCGGGATAAACTCTACGCAAAAATCGTGCGCGAACAGAGCAAAGATTCCGGCATGTGGTCCGGCAACATCGGCCCGGTCTACGTTTCGTCCTGTAATCTGATCATGATGCAGTTGGACAAAGGCTACCTGCCTATCTATCAACGTTGAGCCTTTCCGCCGGCGAATTCGCAGCGACGCGATGCGGGGGCCGCCGGGCATCTCCGAGGCCCGCCGCTGCCGTCCGGTTGAGTAGAAACCGGGCGTCATCCGTGCTACCCCACCTTGACTTGAGGTGTCGCGCCATCATATTCGGGGTTTTGCTTGAATCGAGTTTACGAGCGCGCCAGGTGCGCGTCTGCGCGACAACTTACATACACTTTTTCCATCGAAAGGAAACAAATCATGAAGCGAGCGAAAATCACCGTTGTGGGTGCGGGAAACGTGGGTGCAACCACCGCTCATTGGTGTGCGGCGGCCGAATTGGGCGACATTGTTTTGGTCGACATTCCGGCCACCGAGGATATGCCCAAAGGCAAGGCTTTGGATTTGATGCAGTCATCGCCCATCGTCGGATTTGATTCAACAATCACCGGTACAACGGGTTACAACGAAACGGCGGACAGCGATGTGGTGGTGATCACGGCCGGTATTCCACGCAAGCCTGGCATGAGCCGTGACGATTTGCTAAGCACAAATGCCAAAATCGTGACCGCGGTGACCGAGGAGGTCAAAGAGTCGAGTCCCAATTCGATCATCATCGTGGTCAGCAATCCGCTGGATGCAATGGTCCAGCAGTGTTTGAAAGTCAGCGGCTTTCCGCATCAGCGCGTGTTGGGACAGGCCGGTGTTTTGGATACGGCCCGCTATCGAACGTTCCTGGCGATGGAATTGGGCGTGAGCGTCGAAGATATTTCCGCTTTGTTGATGGGCGGCCATGGCGACACAATGGTGCCCATGCCCAGTTGCACGTCGGTGGGCGGAATTCCCGTGACACAATTGATTAGCAAGGAGCGACTCGAAGAAATCGTCGATCGCACGCGTAAGGGTGGTGCGGAAATCGTTGGCTTGCTGAAAACGGGCAGCGCCTATTACGCACCGGCCGCCGCCTGTGCCCAAATGGTCGAAGCGATCGTTAAAGATAAAAAGCGATTGATCCCTTGTGCCGCCTATTGCGACTCAGAATACGGCGTGGGCGGATATTATGTCGGCGTACCGGTCATTCTTGGGACGGGGGGTGTCGAGAAGATCGTTGAACTGGAATTAACCGAGCAAGAGCAAGCGGATTTCCAGAATAGCGTTGATGCGGTGAAGGGATTGGTTGCCACAATGGGCGAATTGATGGGCGACGCATAAGCCCCGTGCAACGGCGCCAAAAATTTTTCGAATTGCCCCGCTAGCACATGGTAGCAATTAGCTCAGCGGCTGGTTAAATTGTTTGGTTTGACGTGATAGTCATCCCTCACCTTTATCAACAACATTGTTTGCTGCTTTGCGCTTGACACCTCTACGGCGCTTGGATAAAACCACCCTCCACTTGTTTCCCGCCGTGGTGTCGCCAACAGCACTCGATGACATCAAATATTCATGAACCGCATCCAAACCAAGCCGCATACGTTCCAACCCACCCCTCACTACTCAACTCAAGTTCAACACGCCAGAACTTCCACGGCGCACGAAGTCCGGCCAGCCCACGCGACGTTCGCTCCGATGCATTACGAGCAGAATTATGCGTACCCGTTGCTCGTCTGGTTGCACGGTCCCGATGACGACGAACGGCAACTTCAGCGCATCATGCCGCTGGTCAGCATGCGGAACTACGTTGCCATCGGTCCGCGAGGCACAAGCCAGTCCGACCTGGATCCGCGCGGATATTGCTGGCGACAGACCGAGCGCGATATCACGCTTGCGGAAGAAAGCGTTTTGAATTGTGTCGAATTGGCGCGGCAACGCTATCATATTTCACCTTCGCGAATCTTCATTGGTGGCTACGACTGTGGCGGCACGATGGCGTTTCGTGTTGGATTGAGAAATCCCGATCTGTTCGCCGGAATTCTGTCGATCGCCGGCCGTTTTCCGATGGAGTATCGTCCGCTAGCGAATTACATGAAGGCACGCGAAGTCCCCATGTTGATCGCTCAAGGAATGGAAGCAAAAAAGTATTCGACGGACGATCTTTGCAGCGAATTGAGACTCTTTCATTCGGCCTCGTTCAAAGTGAATGTCCGGCAGTATCCCTGTGGCGACGAATTGACGACGCAGATGCTGCACGACATGGACGTGTGGATGATGGAACGCGTCACCGACGTGGCGGCAGATGCCGTGTAGGCGGCACTCTCTAGCGTTTGATAGCACCAAACGCCGGTTGACATTCTTTCGGGTTTTCGGGTACAAACTCGCCGCTTATCTCGGTACCGGCGCGCCGTTGTGCGAACTAACGCGACTCGCCACGGGCCAAAGTGCTTTTCACTGTTCCTTCACTTTAACCAGCGCATCCTAGTGCTTTGTCAACCTAATAAGTTGGGGTGCCAGTGCTTCGCAAGTACCAACGTGATCAAGTTTGCACTGGCAGAGCCAGTGGCACACAATCCCAAAATTGGTTTTTGACAAAGCACTAGTCGCGCCAGTACTCCTTCGCCATGGCAAACGACCAAGCCGATCAAGTCGACGATTCGCAAGCGTCACCGGGCTTCATGAGGCGCGCCCTTTCCGCGCTGGCAAAGCGAAGTCTATTGATGACGCTGATTGCCGTCGTGGGTATCGCGGCGTTCTTTGCCGGCATCGCCATCGTCGCGGGACTGTCCGGCGGTCGCGACACCGAGAACGCTGTCACGGTCGAGCAGGCCTTAGCAAAACTTGACGAAGACGAATTCCTCGAAGCAAAACAGCTCGCCATCCAACTCCATCAGATGGACAACCTGTCGTACGAGGACTTTGGCGTCGCCGCCTATGTTTTGGGTGTGGCCACGATGGAATCCACCAAGACGCAGTGGGATCAGCAAAAGATCAGAAAGACGTTCTTGCTGGCATCCAGATATCTGGCGGAGTCCAAGCAGCACGGTTTTCCGAAAGGTAGAGAAGCCGACGGATTTGCTCGACTTGGTTTTAGCCAATTCCACAGCGGCCAACTTGAGAAGTGTATTGCCAACCTGGAGTCCGCGCTGGCGGCCAAATCGCCCAACCAAGCCGAGATCCACCGAGTGTTGGCCGACGCCTACTTTTATGGCCCAGACTCGAATCAGGCGAAGGCTCTTGAACATGTCGACGAGTTTCTGCAAAGCGACGCGGTCGCGACCAACGACCAACATGACGCTCTGATCCAAAAGAGCCGAATTCTTCTTGCGATCGGCGACCTGCAGCGTTGTGAGCAAACATTAAGCCAAGTACCGGACGACTCGGTGTTGCGATCTCGGGTTCATTTAGTTCGCGCCATGCGGTTGATGCACGAAGCAGCGCTACCCGAGGCGGATGCCAAGTTCGACGGGGCGATTGAACAGTTGCGCCAAGCCATCCAAGACGACAACTCGACCAGCCTCGCCACGCCGGAAGCCGGCTATCTGCTGGGGGTTTGCCACCAACGAAAAGGCGAATTCGATTCCGCCTTTGAACGCTATTCCGAAACTCGCCGCCGCAACTATTCAACGCCGATCGCGATCGCAGCCGGTCTTGGCGAAGCGGAGTGTTTGCGTTTGCTCGGCGATCAAGACGAGGCGATGGAAGCGTATCTCCGGCTGATGCAGGATACCGGCGACGCCCAGGAATACGCCAACCGCTGGCTGTCACTCGCCGAATATCAGCAACGATTAAACGAAGCCTACACGTTTTACGTGGATGCCAGGATGTTTGAGCAAGCGGTGTTGATAGCCGAATCGATGGGGGACGTGTTTTCGCCGCGTGAGTCTTTGGAGTTGCAGGCGGCTGCGGTTCAAAGTTTGGCGCAAGAAACAAGTAAATCATCTGACACGGACGCGGATGAATCCGCCAAGGATGCCCGCCGCCAATTTCGTTTGGCTGGCCGGTTGTACGAGCGATTGTCCGAGCGGCGAATCGCGACGAAAAACTACGTGGACGACATCTGGCATAGTGCCAACAGCTACCTGCTGGGGCGCGACTATAAGAGTGCAGTGCGGCTGCTCAAGAAATACATGCAAAATGCGCCTCGCAATCGCATGTCTCGTGCCCAGGTTGCCATGGGCGAGGCAAGATTGGCCCTCAACCAACTCGATCTCGCACTCGAACCGCTGTTGCATTGCATTACGTTGACGCCCAACGACCCGGTCAGCTATCGAGCACGCCTCATAGCCGGCCAGGTCTACGAGGAACTCGGCGACTTGACGAAGGCCAAAGCGTTGCTTGTGGACAACATGCAAACGACCAAGTTGGCCCCGGACAGTCTCGAATGGCGGGATTCGGAACTCTCGCTGGCCAAGCTCCAATACCGCGAAGCGACCATTTTGGAATCGCAGAGCCGTATCAGCGAAATCTCGAATCCAAAGCAAGGCATCAGTGAGTTGGAGCAGAGTTTCAAAGCGTTTCAGGAAGCGATCTTGACGTTTGATGACTTCATTCGACGCAACGAAAAGAGCGGCCGGCAGTGGGCCGAACCGCTGCAATTCACCGAGGCACGATATCTGTTCGCCGACGCTCATCGCCAGGCTGCCAAGTTGCCTCGCAAGAAATTGAAAACAGTCAGCGTGGGTACGACCCGCGCGCAACTGACTCGCGAGATGCAAAACGAATTGCAACTTGCCAACGCGGCCTTCGAGACACTCGAATTGGATTTGCGGCGGCGCGAGGACAATGCGTTGCTCAGCGAAATGGAAGAAACGATATTGCGGAACTGCTACTTCGCCCGCGGTGATGTGTTGTTCGACATGCAGCGGTATGAAGACGCGATCAAGGCCTATTCGTCGGCCCGCAACCGTTATCACAATCGCCCCGAATCGCTGGAGGCATTCGTACAAATTGCGAATTGCTATCGGCGGCTGAATCAAATGTCCGAAGCACGCGGAACGCTGAACCAAGCGCTGGTGCTGCTCGAACGAGAGATCATCCCCATCGATGCCAATTATACCGATACGACACGCTATGGCCGCGAGCAATGGATCACGTTGCTCGGTTGGTTGAAGCAGATATAGGATTCAGACTTCCGAAGTCTGCCGAGACTTCGGAAGTCTCGCTTCGAAAATGGAAACAGATTTACTAGCCAACTTGATTGCCAAGAAGCACGATGTGCTGATCGGCTTGCGCGACCTGTCTCGGCGCCAATCGAGCATCCTCGGCGAAGGCGACATGTCACGCCTGTTGTCGGTCTTGGCGACCAAGCAACAACAGTTGGACGAGCTTCAACAATTGGAAAAACAAATAGACCCGTTTCGCGATCAAGATCCGGATCAGCGGATTTGGCGCTCGACCGCCGACCGCGACCGCTGCCGGCAGGTTGCCGAACGCTGCGAATCGTTGTTGCGCGAAATCATGTTAATGGAAAAACAGTGCGAGTCGGACTTGATCATCCGACGGGACGAAACAGCGGAACTGTTACAAGGAACTCACACAGCAACCGAAGCACGAACGGCTTACTCGCAGCCAAACTATCCAACCATCGGGCAACTCGACGTAACGTCCGAAACGTAACCGGACTGTAAGACGGATTGCCAATCCGTCCCACGACAGGCAGACGAATCGTGAAAAAGAAAAAGTCAAAAAAGAAAACGAAAACCAAGCTCGTGAAGTCAAAGCCCGCCGGCGTTGACCTCGAGTCCGTTCTCGAAGCCTGGCAAACCGCGACGCAACGTCTGCAGCAAACGCACCGGACATTGAGCGAAGAAGTCCGCCGGTTGACTGACGAGTTGGAAGTGAAAAACCGCGAGTTGGCAAGAAAGAATCGCCTGGCGGACTTGGGGCAAATGGCGTCGCACGTGGCGCACGAGTGCCGCAACAGTTTGATGCCGATCATCCTGTATTTGAGTTTGCTGCGACGTCGGCTGGAACACGACGGCGAATCGATTCAAATCGTCGAAAAGATCGAATCCGGTTTCACGGCGCTGGAAGCCACGGTCAACGACTTGCTTCACTTTGCCTCGGATCGCGATCCAGATTGGTGCCTGTTCGACGTGAGGTCCGTCGTTGTCGAACTGTGCGATTCGCTGGCTCCGCAACTTGCCGCGCAGGGCACCGAATTGGAACTGCAAATCGAGAAGTCGACAAAACTGGAAGCCGACAAAAACATGATTCGGCGAACGATTCTCAACCTGGTGCTCAATGCACTGGACGTCATGCCCAACGGCGGCACGTTGTCGATTGCTTGCCAACGAACGGCCGGTGGAGTCGAGCTAACCGTCGCGGACACCGGTCCCGGAGTTTCGGAAGAAGTGCACGCGCGGCTCTTCGAACCCTTTGTGACCACGAAGAGCGAAGGAACTGGTCTGGGATTGGCGATCGTCGAGCGGATTGCCGCCGTGCATGCCGGCGAAGCTGCGTGTGACAATCGCGCGGATGGCGGCGCGTCCTTTACGTTGCGAATTCCTAATCGAGTGGTGGAGAAAGCCGCATGAACGAAATGAATTCAAGCCAAACGAACATTCTCGTTGTCGATGATCATGCGCGGGCGCGCGAGTCGATGGCCGATATTTTGTCGACCGCGGGCCACCAGGTCATTTGCTGCAGCAGCGCCGTCGAGGCACTCAAAGTGATCGACGACCAGTCGTTCGACGTCATCATCACCGATCTCAAGATGCCTGGCATGAGCGGCCTTGAGTTTCTTCGCGCTTTGGACGAGCGAGGCAACGATGCCCAAGTGGCGATGGTCACGGCTCACGCCACGGTCAAAACCGCGGTCGAGGCCATGCGGCACGGCGCGTTCGACTTTATCGAAAAACCGTTCAATGCCGATCAACTCGAGCAACTGATCGGCCGCGCCGTCCGGCACGGATCGGTGGTCGGGCGTCGAAGCGAAATGCCTGATCCGAATTCCAGCGACGCCACCATGATCGGAACCAGTCGCGCGATGCAATCGTTGCGCCAGCGAATTGCTCAGGCCGCGCCCACGGACGAGACACTGTTGATCAGCGGCGAAAGCGGCACGGGCAAGGAACTTGTCGCGCGATGTGTACACTCGGCCAGCCGTCGCCGGGCCGGTGCGATTGTCAGTCTCAATTGTCCCGCGCTGTCGCCGCAACTGATGGAAAGCGAACTGTTCGGACACGAACGAGGTGCCTTCACGAGCGCCGATGCGCCGCGCGTCGGCCGCTTCGAACTGGCCGAGGGTGGAACGATTTTGCTGGACGAAGTGAGCGAGATCGAATTGCCGCTGCAAGCGAAGTTGTTGCGCGTGTTACAAGAACGATCTTTTGAACGCGTCGGATCCAGCGAAACGCGCCGTGCTGATGTCCGGGTGTTGGCGACCACCAACCGCGACTTGCAACAGGAAGTGGCGGAGGGTCGCTTTCGGGAAGACTTGTATTTCCGCTTGGCCGTCGTGCCGCTGCACGTTCCGCCGCTGCGCGAGCGACGGGAGGATGTCATGGAATTGGCCAAACATTTTCTTGTACAGGCAGCGGCCCGGATGGAACAAAATCCATGCGAACTGGACCAAGACGCGACCGATTTACTACAACACTATCATTGGCCCGGCAACGTGCGTGAAGTGGAAAACTTGATGACGCGAGTCACCGTGCTCAATCCTTCGCGAACGATTTGCGCCGATCAACTCTCGCCTTGGTTGATTCAGCCGAAGGAATCGACGAGTGTGTCGACTGCGGAGGCTGGAAACGGTGTGCCGGTTGGATCGAACCTACAAGAAATGGAGCGGGCGATGATCGAATCGACGCTGGACCAGTTCAACGGCCATCGAGAGAAGACCGCCAAAGCGTTGGGAATCGGAGTGCGAACGTTGGCGAACAAGCTGCGTTCGTACGGTTATGCACCACGAGCAAAAGCGTTTTGCGGTGTGAAGTCTTCTGAAGTCTTGGAGACTACGGAAGTTTGATTCTGGCAGAAATTGCTTGTTCAGATCGGCAAGACTTGCCGGTTTGGGCCAAGCGACGATCGATGCACGTGATGTCAATTCACTCGCATCGCTAGCAAGGTCAGGAAGTTACAACAACTCGCCGACACATTTGGCATATCGGCACAACGGTTGCAAATCACGGATGATCAACTCGCTGTTCAATTCGACGACCATTCCCGCGCTTGAGCAGGTGGTCAGCTTTACGCAATCAAGACATGAGGTTTTGGCCGGCAACATCGCGAACATGGACACACCGGGATATCGCTCGCGCGATTTGTCGGTCGAAACGTTTCAGCAGCGACTGAGCGACGCCATCCAGGCGACACGCGAACAACAAGAACCATTTTCACCCGGCATTATCACCCACGAGAATAATGACCCACTACATGAGGTCAGCAAGTCGATTGAGAGCATTCTGTTTCACGACGACAGCAACGTCGGCTTGGACCAGCAGGTGACCGAGATGCTCAAGAACCAATCCATGCACAACATGGCCATCAGCATCATGAACAACCAATTCAGGTTGCTGCAGGCAGCCATCAGCGAACGGATTTAACCAAAGAGGACAAGGGCATGATCTCTGCACTCGACATCAGCACCAGCGCGTTGGTCGCTCAGCGCATCCGGCTGAACGCGATTTCCAGCAACATTGCCAACGTCGACACTCCGATCAACGAAAACGGCGACACGCAGCCGTACCAACGCCGGGAAGTTGTCTTTCAAGTCAACGAAGACATGCAAACAAAAAACGGAGCGGTCGGCGTTAAAGTTGGCTCGGTGGACATGGACGCTAGTCCGCCACGAGCCCGCTACATGCCCAACCATCCGCTGGCGGACGAACAAGGCAACGTCTACTTCCCCTCGATCAACATGAACACCGAGTTTGTCAACGCGCTGGAAGCGACTCGCGCGTACGAAGCAAATATCGGGGTCATCGAAGTCACAAAAAACATGGGGCAACAAACGTTGCGAATCATCGGATAGTAAGGTGGATCAATGACGAATGACGAAATACCCAATGACGAAAGAATGACGAAAATCGAAGCACGAATTCTGCTGTATCCCGGTATCCGCTCGCGCGAAGTGATTCGTCATTTGAGCTTCGGACTTCCTTCGTTATTGGGTATTTGGGTATTTCGTCATTCAAAACGAGGAAGCCAATGATTAACCAAATTGCCGGCATGAGTCTTCCGGCAGGTGCGGCAGCGGGCCCCCTACAATCCGCCGCCTCATCCAAAGCGGAAGATGTGTTCAAGGACCTTTTGGTCGAGTCGATCAACCATGTCAACAACATGCAACAAGACGCGGACAATGCCGTCGAGCAATTGCTCACCGGCGGCGACGTCAATCAGGCCGAGGTCATGACGGCGGTCCAAAAGGCCGACATGTCGTTTCGCCTGATGATGCAGATCCGAAACAAATTGGTACAGGCTTATCAGGAGATTAAAGAGATTCGGATTTAACCAGCTTGGTCATGCGTCATTTGCCATTAGTCATTTGCCATCGAGGTTCCACGGATGGACTTTTTGAATAAATCGCTGCAACAGATTACTGACGTCTTCAAATCCATGACGCCCGGAGCGAGGATCACATCGGGACTTTTGGTCGCCGTGATTGTCGTCAGTCTCGTGTATCTAGTTCAAGTTCAGACAACTGCGACGGACAACTATCTGTTCGGCGGCCGCGAGTTCTCGCAAAGCGAACTGACCAATATGGCAGCGGCTTTTGGTCAGGCAAAACTTGGCGATTTTGATGTCGTTGGCTATCGCGTTCGTGTTCCGGCCGACAAACGAGCGGCCTATCTCGGTGCACTTGCCGATGCCAACGCTTTGCCATCGGATTTCTCGCGCGATCTTGAAAAGACGTTGACCAGCCAAAGTCTGTTTCCTGTCTCGCGGGAAGTGATGAAAGAGCAACTTGAGGCGGCTAAGGAGAAGAACCTCTCTCTGATCATTCGTGAAATGCGAAACATCCAGGACTCCCGCGTGCAATTCGAAACGGAAAAGCAACCCGGCCTGCGCGGCACAACCGAGACACGTGCTATCGCCGCCGTTCGCGCCGTTGGCAATCGTGAGTTGACCGAGCAGCAGGTCGATGCGATTCGCAATACAGTCGTTGCGGGTGTCGCGGGATTGGAACCAGAGAACGTCACAGTGACCGACTGGAACGGCAGCCGAACTTATCAGTGGACAGGCAAGGGCTCGATTGCAGGCGTTCCCAATAGCGAATACATCGCACACAAACGCTTCCACGAAAACGATTGGCGACAACGGATTTTGAGCCGCCTGGTCAACTATCCAGGAGCGATCGTTGAAGTCGACGTCGAACTGGAAACGGAGCTTGAGCAAAGAACACAAACTCATAAGTTTGAAAACACGGCCACACCCATCGAAACCATCGACACATCAAAGATCATCACACAGTCCGGCGGTGGCTCGGGCGGAGTTCCAGGTGTTCCTTCCAATAGCGGCAACGCCAACCAGCCAGCCGTTGTGGCTCAGGCTAAAGCAACCGAGTCAAACACTGAAGAGATTCGGACCGAGTCAAAAGCCGTTCCCAGCGAAACGATTATTGACTCGAAGAAGCCCGGACTTGTGCCAAAGCGCGTGACGACCTCGATCGGCATTCCTCGTTCGTACTATGTGCGTCTCTGGAAAGAACAAAACAAACCGGCCGAGGGAGAAGAGCAAATCGAACCAACTCAGGCGGACATCGAGCGCATAAAATCTCCCGTCGAAGAAAAGATCAAGGACTCGATTGCTGGCATTTTGCCTCGTCGCATTCCGGGCGAAGATCCCTACGAACACGTCGTCGTTCAGATGGACCACGACTTCGCACCGGAAGTTGGTCCAACCCCGGGGATCACGGCAGGCGCATCGACTTGGCTGGCCAGCAACTGGCAAAATCTGGGCATGATCTTGTTTGGCGTTTTCAGCTTGTTGATGTTGCGCAGCATGGTTCAGTCTAGCGCGGAGCCCGCGCCTGGCAACGAGCCAACACCCCAACTGCAAACGGAGTCCGCCAGCGGAGCCGTTAGCGAAGAAGATGACTTTGAGGACGAAGAGGAATATCGATTGCGATTTGAATCAACCGGTCCCAACTTGCGTAGCGAATTGACTCGCTTGGTGAAAGACGACCCGGAATCGGCGGCCAACGTGTTGAAAAACTGGATCGGCGAAGCAGCCTGAACCAATGACGAATGACGAAGCACCCAATGACGAAGGAATGACGAAATTCGAAATCCCAAGATTATGAATGACACAATTAGAAAAGTTGCAATCTTGATTGACACGCTGGACCAACCCAGCGCCGATGCGCTGTTGGACCAGATGGATGAAACGACGTCGATGCGCATTCGCGAGGCGGTCGTGGATCTGGACAACGTCTTGCCGGACGAACGCGACCGAGTGTTGCGCGCGTTTCTCAACGGTGGCGATTTGCAAATGGACGATCATGGCGTGGAGTTGAGTTTGTCGACAGCGCGGACGTATTCTCGTCAACCAGATTCCATAGCCTCGACGACAGATCGAAACGTAGCGCCATTCCGATTCTTGCACGATACCACCTGTGAGACGCTGGCGTCATTTCTGCAGCACGAGCATCCGCAAACCATCGCCGTCGTCATCAGCCACTTGCCACCGGTTCGAGCGGCTGATGTGTTGAGGCGTTTTTTGCCGCAGTTACAGACCGATGTGATCAGCCGCGTTGCCGATTTGGATGAGACCGATCCGGAGATTATCCGCGAAGTGGAACGCGAACTTCATTCGCTGCTGTCGGACGAGATTCGCACCAGCCAACGTCGTTCCGCAGGGCTCTCGGCCGTGCACGCGATTTTGTCGGCGGCCACTGGTGAAGACCGCGAAGAATTCATGACCAACCTGGCCGCGTTCGATGGGCAGTTGGCCTCTCAAATTGAAGTTGCGGCGGATGAATTGCAGGAGGCCCGTCCACAAGAAGATTCGTTTGAATCGAATGACGTTGACGCGCCTACATTGACGATTGAGCACGCGTCTAAGCCGATCGAACGCGAAGTTCAACCAAAGCCCACGCGCCCTTCCATTTCCATCGCTTTTGACGACTTGGAACAACTTGACGACGCATCGCTCGCTCGTGTGCTTGGTGCCGCAAAGCCAGAGATGACACTGCTGGCGCTGACCGGTGCCAACGAATCGTTTGTCGACCGAATCATGCAACAGTTGCCCGCGCGAGATGCAAAACACTTGCGTCACAAAATCCAACAAACCGGTCCGTTGCGTTTGAGTGATGTCGACCAGGCTCAGCGGCATCTCGCGAACCTTGCGGAACAACTCGTCGAAGACGGCGAGATCCAAGTGCCCACCGCGCGGCGATTCGCCATGGCTGCATAAGGAACTTGCTGCCTAAGGAACGTGCTGCGTAAGGAAACAGAATTATGGCAGGTATCATTAAAGCGAATCAGATCACCGGCAACCAAGCGGGCGTACAAACGATCGCGTTCAACCTGTCGGACATGAAAGACAGTGCAAACGTCTATACCGGCAAGGTTCGCGATCAAGCGGCTCGCATCATTTCCTCCGCCAACGATCAGGCGGAAAAAGTACGTCATCTTGCCGCCCAGCAAGGCTTGGACGAAGCCAAACAATCTGCTCGGCAGGCGGCCGTGCAACATCTGGATCAGCGATTGCAGACGTTGATGCCCGCACTGCAACAAAACATCGAGCAAATCCAACAAGAGCGTGTCGAATGGCTTGGACATTGGGAGGCAAACGCGGTGCGATTGGCCGTGGCGATCGCCGAACGGATCATTCGCCGCGAACTGTCCCAGCAACCTGAGATTACCCTAGACTTGGTGCACGAAGCGCTCGAATTGGCGGCGGGCAGCGAACAAGTCAAGATTCATTTGAATCCGCAGGACGTGGAAACTCTTGGCCAGCAAGCGGACGCGTGGACGGGACAACTGAGTCGATGTGCTCCGAGCGACATTGTGGCGGATGAATCGGTTTCGCCTGGTGGATGCGTTGTAAAAACAGAGTTCGGTGAAATCGACCAGCAGATCGAGTCGCAACTGGTTCGGATGGAAGAGGAGTTAACGTAATGTTGTGGGACGGGCACTTTTGCCCGTCTGCAGAATGACGGGCAAGAGTGCCCATCCTACAGGATCATGCAAACTTACCTTTCACAACTCGACGAAATCCAGCCGACGGCTTTGACCGGCAGCGTCGTCGGGACCGAGGGGACAACGGCGGCCGTTGGCGGCTTTCCCGCGCCGGTGGGCGCGACGGTCGAAATCGAACGACAAACCGGCGATACGATTCAAGGCGAAGTGATTGGATTCCGCGACGAACGGACGCTGGTCTATCCGCTGGGCGATATCACCGGCTTGCGACGCGGCAGCCGTGTGCGATTGGTTCGAACGTCGCGCTATCTGCGCGTGGGCGCGGAACTGCTGGGGCGCGTTGTTGACGCTCGAGGAGTGCCGATCGATGGCTTGGGAAAACCCGTACTGGCCGATCGATCCCGTCTCCTGCAAACCCCGCCGTCCGCCGTCGATCGTCCGCGAATCGACGAGCCGCTATCAACTGGCATT
>CAYFJO010000045.1:0-41022 GCA_964343305.1 uncultured Pirellulaceae bacterium
CAGATGACAGGCTAAAGCCTGGACTCCAACAATGGGCCGCAGATACGTTGATTAACAAGCGATCTTTGGCGAAAATCAATCCTGCTGAACCGTCATTTGGGCATCAACGAAAAATCGTTCGCCGACCTGACGGGCCGCCCAGTGCCAAACTTGCCTTTTGGCAAACCGATCGAAGAACTGCTGTGAGTCTGCTGTAAGACGGATGGCCAATCCGTCGAAGAACAAAGTGGACGGATTGGCCATCCGTCCTACAGGTCGTCGCCATGAATTCCCCACCCGCGTCCCAATCCAGTCAAGATGGCGAGCCGTCAAATCTCGACATCAAAATCGAAGACGATGCGCCACTTTCCAAGCAGCGCAAAGTCAAGCCACCGGCCATTGTATCCGCGAAGATCTGGATGGTTGTCTGCGGTGGGGCGACGTTCGTGCTGTTGTTGTTGCTGTTGATTCCGGAACGGGACTCTCAAGCAAGGTCCATTGCGCGGCAGTACATGGCGACGGAATACGAGTTTCAAGTCGTTGAAGAGATCGGCTGGACGGAACTTGAGCGGGCCACCGACGATCGATTCAAAGGGCATCCCACGATGATGCAATTCATCTTGAGTTTCAAAACCGATTATTGGGGCAGCGAAACGTTTATGAAGAAGATCTTTTACTACGATCCCGAGGCGAATACGATCGAATGCGTCGGCGCGAGTCGCCGAGACTGTGATTCGATGCAGGTCGTGTCACCTTGAAACCGGGGAGCATCCAGTGAAACGAGTTATCCTTCCGACGCTAACTTTCTGTGCGATCACGTGCCTCCATCTCATCAGTCATGGCCAAGACACTAGTTATCAGGCAAGCGTCGGCGTACGCGCCGGCACTCAAATCGACTGGGTTTATGTGCTGGCCAATCAAAGTCCCAAGGAGCCGCCAGCCAAGTGGTTGCAAGGATACGATTCGACCAAGCAAACCTATGAACGATTTGTGCCGCGCAGTTACCGCAAGACGCAAAGCTATCCACTCGTCCTGTTCGTTTCACCGAGTGCCAAAGCGATGGGATTCCGAAGCTGGAAGCGTGTGTGTGAAGCCCGCGGCATCCTCTTTGCCGGTCCTCACAACGCGGGAAACAACCGCGACACTCCGCAGCGCGTGCACATCTTGTTGGATGTGCTGGATGACATGCGACGTCAATACAACATCGATCCGGATCGGACGTATATCGCGGGTTTTTCGGGCGGCGGGCGGATCGCATGTTCGATTGCTTTTGCATTGCCGGAGTACTTTGGCGGCGTGATACCGATTTGCGCGGCGGGTGACTTGCGGGAGGAGTCGTGGTTGCGTCAGCGAGTTGTTGATCGATTGAGCGTCGCACACTTGACCGGCGAAACGGATTTCAATCACGGGGAAGTGGAGCGGTTTCGTGGGCCGATGCTGGCCGACGTCGGAGTGAGAAGCCGCGTCTGGGTTGTGCCAAAGATGGGACATTCCATGCCACGCGACGATCATCTCGGCGAAGCATTCGATTGGCTCGAAGGTGGTTTGCAAACGCGACAAACCTTGGCAAAGAAATCGCCCGCTAGCCGTGTCGAAAACCGTGATACACTCACGCGAGACCAACTCGCCAAGCTTTGGCTTGACGAAGGGCGGGCTCGCCTGAATGACGTGAAAACACGCTATGCGGGCCTGATGCAACTCAAAGGCGTGCTGACACGTTGGCCCGATCTGCCGCAAGCTGCGTCGGCGAAAACCGTTTTGCTTGAATACGAAAACTCCAAGGACACTACCTGGGAAACCGAAGATGTCGCCGAGCAACGTCGCTTTCTCATTGCTCGCGCCCGGGCACTCGATGCGTATGCTTCCGGGGCGCTGCCAAAGCAATACGAAGCTCAACGCCAGGACATGGCGCAGGCAGCCATCAACCTGTGGACGATTGTTCTGAATGATGGCCAAGATGCACGCGCGGCTGCTCAAGCGAAGGAACGGATTCCCGCGTTGAAAAGACTGCTGGAAGGGGAGTAATTGTAGGGTGCGTGGAACACGGCGAGGTCTTTACGGTGTGTTCCGCAAGCCAGCGTTTTGACGTGGAAGAGTTATGAGAATTGAGAACGTCGCCGTGTGCAGCCCACCCATTCACGGAGGCTTGCTGCACACACCCTACTCTTCGCCAAGCTCTTTCGCCATTCGATCGGCGATGCCCGCGAAGATCTTCTGGTTTGGGCTTTCGATTTCAGCCAGCCGCTTGTGGCAACGCATGACGTGTTGGCCAAAGGCACGAGAGCGGTCTTCTTGGATGGCGATGTCTTCGAATTCGCCGGTCGTCGCGGGTGGCGATTCGTGGATCGTTAGCACCGTATCCAAACGTGTTGGACCGAAAAGCGATTTGCAGTGCGGGCGTGCGCCGTGGACCGCGAATTGCGGGTCGACGGACTGTCCGAACCGCCGAAACAGATCCGCGATGCTGCCCAGAAAAGTGCTATCGAGATACTCGCACGTCGACACGTCGATGACGATCTGGCAAGTTTCACAGGTCAGCAGAGATTCGGCTTGCTGGTGAAACACTTTGCTTTCGCGAGCTGTTCCACGGCCTTCGATTCGAAAGACATAGCCCGAATCGATGGGGGCGACCTGCAGGGATGGTGATTTGGGATCGGGCATGGGTTCAACGACCGACTACGCCAACGGAGGAAACTCCAATTCAACACCAGAAGTTCATTCTCGCAGATTTCGATTGGGATGGAACAGTTTTTGCGAGATTATTGGAGATTTATTCGCCGCCGAGTTTTTCGATCGCCTTGACCGCCAAGCTTGCCAACCGTGGGTCGTTGCCATCAGATGCGCGTTTTAGTGACGCCATCGCGCTGCGGGCCGGCGGTCCGATTTTGCTGAGCGCCCACGCACATCGCTGACGAACGGGTGCGTTCTGGTTGCTTTCCAAACTCCTGACCAAAAGATCCGTTAAGTGTGCTGCGGCCGGTCCCAGACGACCAATCAGCGTGGCGGACCAATAGTTGATGTTTGAGTTGTCATCTTGTAGCAAAGCAGCGAACTGCTTGGCGTCGTCGATCGAGGGCGGTCCCATATCTTCCAGCGCAGCGGTTGCCCACTCGGCGACTTCCTCATCATCGGCTGTGGCGCGGACGAGCGAAACCGCGGCTGGCCGCGCATCTTCGCCAAGTTGAGCAAGTTGTTCAGCAGCCACACTGCGCTCGGCAGTGTCGGCTGAGCTTAGTTGGTCGATGAGTTGAAAAATGTCGGGCATGCTTTTCGTGTCGAGAAGTGCGGATGGGGTGGAATGCGCGGATTATATGAGATTCGCCGGTGTCGACGAACGCCAGTCTAGTCCTCGACTCAAACCTGTCGGATGGCTTTGGAAAGCCATCCGACAGCCGCGGCACACTTCCTGACCTACACTTACGCAGTGGTCTTGTGTTCATCCCAATTGGTTGGAATCCATCGCTATGAGCAACGCAGTTGCACAAGGTCCAGGCAGCCTGTTGGCCAGCCTGATGTCCGACGAAACGTTTCGCCCGGAAGAACCACGCTCGATTCAGGAAACGGGTCTGCCCAGTTCGCTGATCGAGTCGCTGATCGGCAAATACATTCTGATCGTGGGCACGGCCAGTGGACGCAAGATTGCCGAGCAGATTTGCCTTCCATTTGGCATTCTGGAAAGTGTGTTGCTGTCACTGCGCACGCGGCAATACATCGCCCACACGGGTTCGGCTCCGCTGGGCGACTACAGCTACAAGTTGACCGATCAAGGACGCGAGTGGGCGCAGGCGGCCCGCGATACGTGTGCTTATGTTGGTGCGGCACCCGTGCCGTTGGAAGACTATGTCGTTTCGGTGGATGCCCAAACAATCCGCGCCGAGGCACCGCGACGTTGCCAGCTCGAAGAAGCTTTCAGCGACATTTCGATCGAGGCCGAACTATTCGATTTTCTGGGACCGGCGATCAACTCCGGCGCGGGCCTGTTCCTCTACGGCGAGCCTGGAAACGGAAAAACAACGTTGGCCAGCCGTATCACGAAATGCTTTGGCCAGGAAATCTGGGTGCCTCACACAATCATCGAAGATGGGCAATTGATCAAACTTTATGACGCGGCCTACCACCACGCTCAAGGGTCCGGCGAAGGCAGCCTTTTGAAAACCGAGGAGCATGATCGCCGCTGGATCAAGATTCGCCGACCGACGGTCGTTGTCGGCGGTGAGTTGACGATGGACAACCTGGAGATCCGGCACGATCCTCATTCCAACATCAGCGAAGCATCGTTGCAGATGAAGAGTAACTGTGGATGTTTGTTGATCGACGACTTTGGTCGGCAACGGATCGAGCCGCAAGAGTTGTTGAACCGCTGGATTGTGCCGCTGGAAAGTCGCATTGACTATTTGACCATTTCGACTGGCAAGAAGATTCAGGTGCCGTTCGAGCAACTGATCATTTTCTCGACGAATTTGGACCCATCGGATTTGGCCGACGAAGCTTTTCTGCGACGGATTCCGTACAAGATCGAAGTCGGAGATCCCAAAGTGGACGAGTTCGTGCACTTGTTCGAAGTTTGTGCGCACAAACTGGGGTTCGATTTCGACGAATCCTCGATCGACTATTTGGTCGAGAAACATTACCGAGAAGCGAAACGGAATCTGCGCCGCTGTCACCCGCGTGATCTGCTGGGACAGATTGAGAACTACTGCACTTACAACGAATTGCCGTTGGAAATGCGACACGAATATTTCGATCGGGTCGTTCGGAGTTACTTCACGGCCTTGAACGGTGGGTAATGACACTCATTGACTTCGCGCCATGATCCTCTTCGCGGTTGGCATTTCGCTTGTTTTTTCTTTCGAATCCATTCCTACCATGACTCGGTCGCCGCGCTGCAACTCCTTCGCGCTGCTGCGTTGACGATTTCGTCCGACCATGGTCGAGTCGCTGATGCGAAACTTGCGCTGCTTGCGATCACGCGTCATGATGGTCAGCACACGGTCTTCGATGCTCACGATTCGGCCTTGAACAATTTCGTGGCCCGCTGGTGGTCGTGGGCCACCGCCTGAGCGACCTGGCGGTTGATTTCCGCCCGGTCGCGTCGCCAAACCGCCCGGTCTGCCGCGACCCTGTGGACGGCCCGCATCGGGATCTCGCTCCAATTGAATTTCGTAGTGCTGCGTGACCGGCTTACACCAACCCTCGATGTCGTTGCAGGCAAAGTATTGAACTTTGACTTGGATTGGCGAATCGCCGGCACCCGACACATCGACCAGGAACTCGCGTGGATCGATGTCCGACTCTTCTTTGACTTTGGGCCCGGCACCTTTCGCCGGAGTTGCTTCGACGCCGGAGACGATCTCGTATGTCACCGGCGCGGCCAGGTTGTTCCAGTGTACTTGGAAGAGCGGGTCGAGATGGAAACCGAGGTACATTTTGCCATTGCCGCTCGACAGGACGCTGGACTCCACTTCAACTCGCAATTTGGCGTAGAACGGTTCCGTGCTCGATTTGGGCTGCACTTTGACGGCTTGCAAACCGCTCGGCAACTTGATCCGCTCGACGACGCCTTTGGCCGCTGCGCTTGGCGGCGGTTGTTTTTTCAGATTCAGATCCGAGACCTTGGTCGGATTGGCAATCCGGCCGACTAGCTCTTCCAAGTCGCTGCGAACCTGGGTAGTGGGTGATTTTGCGTTTTAGAAGCCCGGCTTTTTCGGAAAAGCCGGGCTTCTTTTCTTCAAAGTCACCCACTACCCGAACCTGGTCCGGCTTGCTCCACGATCGCTTGTGGACGATTCTTCCTTCGGGATCGATGATGAACTCCGAGTTCGGGGCGTTGCCCAAGTTGTGCTTCAGATCGTTGTCCATATTGTCGGCGATCCAGGTGATCTCCGATCCCAAGGTCCGTTGCGCCTCTTTGACGTGCAGCAGGCGTTCTTCCAGCGTGAACGGTTGCACGTAACCATTGTTCTCGGGGTGGGCCAGCGCTTTGTAGACGTAAAAAAACTTGACCCCTTTGGGCTCGTAATCGACTCGGACCGTCTCCAAACTGGGGACGTTACGGATGAACGGCGGTCACGTCAGGCAACCAAAGACAAGCACGGAATAGTGGCCTTTGAGGCTGCGCAAACGAAACTCTTTTCCGTCCGCGTCGAAGCCTGCCAAATCGGGCAACATTTGGCCGATCTCCGGTGAGTTACTTTCGAATCCACGGCTCACTCCCTCTTTGCCGCCGGAAGGTCCTTGCTGAGCCCACAATGTGTTTGAGGCAATGCAAAACGTGATAAACCCGAGAAAGGCCGTGCGAACCATGAGTTTTCTCCGTGTAGGACTGTTGTGAGTTAGAAGATGCAACCCCGCGGCATCCCTTAGGTATCGCGACAAGTCTAAACGGATGGCACGCCGTTTGCTTTTCTGTGACCCAGATTCATACTGAGTTAACACACCTTGAGTGTCGTTGGAAGGCGAAAACAGGATCGAAATGCCCGTAGACCCGCAGGAATCATCGACCGAAATCGCGAATCCCTCATCGACGACATGCGTGTTCGAAGCCCGTGAATTGACCAAGGTCTATCACATGGGTGAAGTGGACGTCCATGCGTTGCGTGGCGTCGACATGGAGTTGTTCGAAGGCGAGTTCGTCGTGTTGCTCGGACCATCGGGAAGCGGCAAATCGACGCTGTTGAACATCCTGGGCGGGCTCGATGTGCCGACCGGAGGCACGGTTCGCTATTTGGAGCATGACTTGACCGCCTACGACGACGCGGCGTTGACCCATTACCGGCGCGAACACGTGGGATTTGTCTTTCAGTTTTACAATCTCATCTCCAGTTTGACGGCGCTGGAGAACGTCCGGCTGATCACCGAGATCGCCAGAAATCCGATGAAAGCCGAAGACGCGTTGGAACTTGTTGGGCTGGGCGATCGCATGAACCACTTTCCTTCGCAACTGTCCGGTGGTGAGCAACAACGCATCGCGATCGCGCGGGCCGTTGCGAAACGACCAGAGGTGTTGTTGTGTGACGAACCGACCGGCGCGCTGGATGCCCAAACCGGGACCGTCGTGCTGGAAGTGATCGAACGTGTCAATCAAGAACTCGGCACGACCACTGCTGTCATCACTCACAATGCGGTGATCGCGGACATGGCCGATCGCGTCATCTCGTTGCGAGACGGGCACGTCTCTCACGTGCGTCACAACGAATCAAAAGTCAGTGCGCGGGAGCTAACCTGGTAACCAACGATGAACTCCCTCGATCGAAAACTGTTCCGCGATTTGCTCGGCATGAAAGGGCAAGCGGCGGCGATTAGCTTGGTGATCGCCGCGGCGGTGGGCACGTTTGTGATGGCACTCAGCACGCTGGAATCGTTGAGCAGGACGAAAGACACGTATTACGATCGATATCGGTTCGCGCATGTTTTCGCGCAACTGAAACGGGCTCCGAATTCGCTGGTCGACCGAATTGCCGCGATTCCCGGCGTCTCACAAGTCCAGTCGAGGATCGTGTTCGACGTGACGATCGATGTCGAAGGCCTGCCGGAACCGGCAGTCGGGCGGCTGATCTCGATTCCCGAGCGCCGCAAGCCCGTGCTTAACGACTTGTATCTGCGCCGCGGGCGATACATCGAACCGAGACGGGACGACGAAGTGTTGGTCAGCGAACCGTTTGCCGAATCACACGACCTGGAGCCGGGCGACAAAGTCGCGGCGATCATCAACGGCCGACGACGGGAGTTAGAGATCGTTGGCATCGTTTTGTCGCCGGAATACATCATTCAAATATCAGGCGGCAGTTTGCTGCCTGACGATCGTCGCTTCGGCATTTTTTGGATGAGCTACGACCAACTCGCCGCCGCCTTCGACATGGAAGGGGCGTTCAACAACATTTCGCTGAGGCTGATGCGCGGGGCATCGGAGCCCGAGGTCATCCAGCGACTGGACGACTTGACCGAAGCGTACGGCGGTTTCGGCGCGGGCGGCCGACACGACCAGGTCTCGCATCACTATGTGACCGAAGAAATCAAACAGCTCAAGAGCATGGGTCTCGTCACGCCGACGATCTTTCTTTTGGTCGCTACGTTTCTGCTAAACGTCGTGCTCACGCGATTGATCAGCATTCAGCGAGAAGAGATCGCGGCACTCAAAGCCTTTGGGTACACGAAGTGGGAAGTCGGCTGGCACTACATCAAACTGGTGTTGCTAATCACGTCGGTCGGCGTGCTATTCGGAACGCTGCTCGGCGCGTGGTTGGGACGAAACTTGACCGAACTTTACACGACGTTTTACCGTTTCCCCGTTTTCGTCTACGAACTTCCGCTGAGCGTCATCGCGCTGGTCGTATTCATCAGCGGATCGGCGGCGGTGTTGGGCACCATCACCGCAGTTCGACGGGCAGTCGATCTTCCGCCTGCCGAAGCGATGCGTCCCGAACCACCTGCGGATTTCAAGCCCACGATCATCGAACGCAGCGGATTTGGCAATTGGCTACCGCAAACGTCTCGCATGATTCTGCGGCAGCTTGAACGCCGGCCGTTCAAGGCACTGCTGACCAGCTTTGGCATCTCGTTAGCCGTGGCGGTTTTGGTGTTGGGCAGCTTCGGCGAAGACGCGCTCACTTACATCATCGACTTTCAATTCAACCAGGCGCAGCGGCAAGACGTGACGGTCAGTTTCGTGGAGCCGACGCCTGGCCGCGCACTGCATGATGTGAACCATCTACCCGGCGTGAATTATTGTGAGCCGTTTCGCTCCGTGCCAACGCGATTCCACTTCGGTCACATTTCGCGGCGCGTTGGGGTGATGGGCTTGGAACCGGACGCCAGGTTATTTCGCCTGCTTGACGAAAACGAACGTGAGGTCGCGTTGCCACCACAAGGACTCATGTTGTCGCAGAAACTCGCGGAACTGATGCACGTAGAACTGGGTGATGTTCTCACCGTCGAAGTGCTCGAAGGGCAACGTCTCGTGCGCGAGGTCCCAGTAGCCAAGTTGATCACCGAGTTCAACGGCACAAACGCCTACATGAACATCCACGCCTTGCGACGCCTGCTGCGTGAAGGCAACAGCGTCTCCGGCGCATTCCTCGCGGTGGACGATGATCGACTGCTCGATTTGTACACCACGCTCAAAAACACGCCGCGCGCCGCCGGCGTGAACATCAAGTCGGCCGCCATCACAAGCTTCGAAGAAACCATTGCGGAAAACTTGTTGATGATGCAAGCCATCAATGTCATGTTCGCCAGCGTCATTGCATTTGGCGTTGTCTACAACAGCGCCCGCATCTCGTTGTCCGAACGCAGCCGTGAGTTGGCGACGCTGCGAGTGATGGGATTCACACGGGCAGAGATCTCGGCAATTCTGTTGGGCGAACTCGCCGTGCTGACCTTCATTGCGATTCCGGTCGGGCTGGGATTGGGATATTTCTTTGCCTGGCTAACGACGTTTGGGCTGGACACCGAGGTCTATCGCATTCCGCTGGTGATCGATCGAGCGACGTTTGGATTTGCTACGATTGTGATCATCATCGCCGCTCTGATTACCGGCCTTGTTGTGCGTAGGCGGCTCGATCATCTCGACCTCGTCGCCGTGTTGAAGAGTAAGGAGTAACCATGCCGTGAGGTTTTCGGTCAAAACGCTTTTGATGGTCGTGTTTTGCCTGGCCGTTGTGGGAGCGATCGTTTATGCATTCCTGCCACAACCGATCGCCGTCGACATTGCGACGGTCGAACGGGGAGCGTTGCGCGTAACGGTCGACGAAGACGGCAAGACGCGAATCAAGGAGCGTTATATCGTTTCGTCGCCGCTGTCCGGACGGCAGTTGCGCATCGAATTGAATCCCGGCGATGAAGTCCGCGCGGGCGAGACGCTGGTCGCTTCGATCGAACCCACCAATCCCGATCTGCTGGATGCCCGGACGTTGGCCCAAACAAGAGCCAAGGTCAACGCGGCCGAGGCGGCATTGAAACGCGCAGGTCCCGATCTGGAAAAGGCCCGCGACGCCATGAGTTTTGCCAAATCCGAATTGGATCGCATTACCGGCCTCTTCCAACGCGAAGTGGTCTCGCAAAGCGACTTTGACAATGCGGATCTACTCTATCGGACTCGTGCCCAGGAATATAAGTCGGCGAAGTTTGCCGAAGAAATCTCACGGTTCGAACTCGAATTGGCTAAAGCCGCCTTGCTGCGAGCCGACCCGGAAACGAAACCTGAATCCGTCACACAACACTTCGAAATCTATTCGCCGATCAGCGGACGTGTGTTGCGTGTGTTCCAGGAGAGTGCAACCGTGCTGTCCGCCGGTGCTCAATTGGTCGAACTGGGCGACTCGACGGATCTCGAAGTCGAAGTGGACGTGCTCTCCAAGGACGCAGTCAATATCAAGCCGAGTTCCAACGTGTTGCTCGAACAGTGGGGCGGCGACCAACCACTATCGGGCATCGTCACGCTTGTCGAACCACAGGCGTTCACCAAGATCTCGTCGCTCGGCGTCGAAGAGCAGCGGGTCAACATCATCATTGACTTCCGCGATCCGCCAAAAAATCGCAAGTCGCTTGGAGATGGCTTCCGAGTCGAAGCGCGGATCGTGACGTGGGAGCACGCCAGCGTTTTGAAGGTGCCGACAAGCTCACTCTTCCGCGAGGGCAAACAATGGGCCGTGTTCATCGTCAACGACGATCGCGCGGAGCTGCGGCCAGTCAAGATTGGGCATCGAAGCAGCCTGGAAGCGGAAGTGGTCGCAGGGCTTCAACCGAACGACCGCGTGATCCTACATCCCAGCGACAAGATCAAGCCTGGGGTGGCGGTTGTGTCGAGAGAATGATGCTCGTCATTTTCTTTCTATGGCACAGGGGTGGTCGTGCCCACGCGTTCCATCGGGTTGCAAGTTGAAAACAAACCTCTATATTTGCAGTGTTCGGGCTGTAGCGCAGTCTGGTTAGCGCGTTTGACTGGGGGTCAAAAGGTCGGAGGTTCGAATCCTCTCAGCCCGACCTTTCTATTACGATGGCCAGTTAGGATTCATCCAACAAACGCTCCATCGGTGTCATCCGTCCCATGCATCAAGAATCGTGAGGCCGCATCTCGGCAATTCTACGAAGTGATGGCTGCGGACTTCGAAGCGGAAGAGGATAGCATGATTCGATTCACAAATCTTTTTGCAATCGCCTTTCTTTTGTTTGCCAGTTCGCTCTACGCCAACGCCGGTGATCGGCCGAATGTTTTGTTGATCTTGTGCGACGATTTGGGTTTCTCGGACTTGGGATGCTACGGCGGTGAAATTAAGACTCCGAATCTCGATCGATTGGCCGCGGACGGATTGCGATTCACTCAATTTTATAACACGGCCCGATGTTGGCCGACGCGGGCGGCTTTGTTGACCGGCTATTACGCCCAACAAGTCCGTCGCGATGCGTTGCCCGGTTTGCAGCGCGGAAACCGGCCGTCGTGGGCACGGCTGCTCCCCGATATGCTGCGGCCCGCTGGCTATCGATCCTATCACTCCGGCAAGTGGCACATTGACGGGATGCCGATTGCAACGGGGTTCGACCGCTCGTACTACATGCGCGATCAAGGTCGGTATTTTTACCCGAAGGTCCATTTCTTGGACGACCGTAAATTGCCACCCATCAAACCGAAACAGGGTTTTTACATCACCACCGCCATTGCGGACCATGCGGTGCGTTGTCTGCGGGATCACGCGAAGGGCCATGCGGACCAACCGTTCTTTCATTACCTGGCCTTCACGGCACCTCACTTTCCGCTGCACGCGTTGCCCGAAGATATTGCTCGGTATCGTGACGTGTATCGAAAAGGATGGGACGTGATCCGGGCCGAACGTTGGCAGCGGATTCAAAAGATCGGCATCACAGGCGGCAATCTCTCCGAGGTCGAACGCGAGATCGGTCCACCCTATCATTTTCCGGAGGCGCTCGAAATCCTGGGTCCCGGCGAAGTCAACCGTCCGTTGGCTTGGAACGATTTGACCGACGAACAACGCGATTTTCAAGCCGACAAGATGGCCGTGCACGCCGCGATGGTCGATCGCATCGACCAGGAGATTGGCCGTGTGCTCGATCAGCTTCGCGCGATGAATGCCCTCGACAACACGTTGATCCTGTTTCTGTCGGACAACGGAGCGAGTGCCGAAATCATGGTCCGTGCTGATGGTCACGATCCGAAAGCCGCGCCGGGTTCGGCGGCAAGTTATCTTTGCCTTGGTCCCGGCTGGTCCACGTGTTCGAACACTCCGTTTCGCCGCCATAAGACTTGGGTTCACGAAGGTGGCACGGCAACGCCCCTTGTGGTTCATTGGCCGAACAAGATCAAAGCAGGCGGAGAGTTGCGGCACAATCCTGGACATGTGATTGATATCGTGCCGACGATTCTCGAAATCACTGGATGCAAGGCGTTCACCCAATGGAAAGGCAAACCGGTTCCGGCCGCGCCCGGCAAGAGCCTCGTTCCCGTCTTCGCCAAGGACGGCAGCGTCGCGCACGAAGAACTATGGTGGTCACACGAAGACAATCGCGCACTTCGCGCCGGTGATTGGAAACTGGTCGCTGCGAAAGGAGACCCTTGGGAGCTTTACGACTTAAGCACGGATCGCACCGAGACCAAGAATCTAGCTGACACCATGACAGAGAGAGTCGAGCAGTTGGCCAAGCGATGGAACGAGATGGCGGACGAGATTCGCGCTTTGGCGAACGCAGAATAACTCGTCGAGTCATGCTTCTAATCCCAAAACAACCCTTTCAACAACCAGAGAAAACCACCGAGCAGAATCGCCAAGGCCACGTACAACAGTTTAAATGACAATTGTCCCGAGACCAGCCAAATGGCACCGTCCAGCAGCAACAGCACAACGCCGATGCGCATGACCTTAAAACTGCCGCGGACATCGTCCCAATCCGGATTGAAAAACGGGCGGTCGTCCATCACTGAATCCTATCAAATCTTATGACTGGCGTGCGTCGACAATGTCGCGTGCAAATCCATCGATCGTGTTGTCCGCCAGTTTGATCTCGCCCGCGTCTAAGGCGATCCGGATGCCGACGCGTTTCATCGGCTCGCGTTTCTCCCGAATTTCATTGTTCGTGATGACGACGTCTTTCGTTTTGCCTTGAATGTCGATCGCGACTCCGTCCGCGCCGCCGCTGTTGATGATGCGGTTGTTTTCGACCGTGTTGCGATTGGCCCAGAAATCCTTGCCGCGTGTATCGTTGCGGAACAAGATGCCGACCTTGCCGCTGTTCGTAATGTCGTTGTTGCGCATCACGTTGTCGGTGTCGTTGTGGCCGATCGAAATGCCGTAGCTGCGGTTGGCGTCGATCTTGTTGCTTTCGGCCAGGCCGTATTTCACGCCCCAGCACCAGAACAGACCGAGGTTATTGCGTTCCAGCCGGTTGTTGCGGATCAGCGGACGTTGCGAACCGGAACCGGGATGCACGCCGAGGTTCGTGTTGTCGTGACTGTGACAGTTTTCAACGACGACATCGTGGCAAATCTGGAAGCTGATCCCGTCGCCGTTGTAGTTGCGTGTTTCGACGCCGCGGATCGTGTAACGATTGCAGTCCTGCAAAAAGATGCAACCGCCGTAGTTGCCGTTGAAGTTCTCGTTGTTCGCTTTGTTGCCGTCGAGCGTGATGTTTTCGATCACAACGTCAGCAGTGTATTCGCTGGTGAACAACGGAAAGAGCGACGAACACGTCGGTTTGCCGGTCAGCCACAGGTTCTTGCGCAGGCCGTCGTTCAATTTGAATCGGTTGCCTGACCGCGCGACGAGCGTCCGCTTGATCACTTCGTTGCCGCCGTTATGTGGGTTTTTGGCTCGCAACACAATGCTGTCGCCAACGCGAAACGGCTTGCCATCGGCCAATGTGATTTCCTGGTCGTACCAATCCGAGTCTTCGGCCAGTGTAACCGTGTGCGAGGCAATCTTCGTCACGATCGATTCGGGCCCGCTGCCCAGGATGCGGATCCTTGACGGCAAATGAATGGCACTCCGAAGCGTGTAAGTTCCTGGCAGCACTTTGACCGTGCCGCCGCCCAAACGCGCGACGTAGTCAACAGCCGCCTGCAGCACTTTGTTGTCCTTGCCAACGAGATCACCCTTCTTCTGGCCGACGGTGATCGTGATCCGCTCGTCCCAGTTCGGTTCATGCCGATCATCGCCGTCGGTGGCACGCGGACTGGTGACCGCCGGTCGTTCGTCGCACCAGGATGTGAGACCCGTGCCGATCGCGGCGAGCGTGCCTGAAGTTGCACGTAGGAAGTGGCGTCGACTCAAGTTGAAACTGGCCATGACCGTTCTCCTTTCAAATGACTTCGATGTTTCGCTATTTTGTGTCAGAATGCACTTTGGTGCAAACGGCCAACGATCGTAATTCGCTTTTGCAGTTATGTCGAACCAAACCCACGACAACGAAACACTCGAACAGCCCCGTCGCGGCTTTCGTTTTCGACTCGTGCACCTATTCTACGCCACCGCGGTGGTTGCATCCTCGTTGTCGATTTTTGGCCCAGGTGGATGGGTCCTTGCCGCGATCGTCATTGGTTTTTGGTCGTACGTTTTCTTTAGCAACAACCGAATTCACGCGTTCGGACGCGCATGCCTATTGCTGTTTTGTGTGTCTGGGTGTTTGCTCTTCCTACTACCAGCGGTTGCCGCAACCCGCGAAGCGGCGAGACGCAGTCAGTGCGTGAACAATCTCAAGCAAATCGCAATTGCGCTACACAACTATCATGACACGTACAAAACACTGCCACCAGCGTATATCGCCGACAAGAACGGTAAACCAATACATAGCTGGCGAGTGATCATTCTGCCTTGGATTGAACAACAGGCGTTGTATGACAGATACAAATTTGACGAACCGTGGGACGGCCCCAATAATAGCAAGTTGCACAAAGCTCTACGCGGGTATCAGTGCCCCAACGATCGTGGTTCCCAGTCGAGCTACTATGTGGTCGTGGGAGATCAAACGGCGTGGCCTGGCGAGCAAGCACGCTCGTGGTCGCAAATCACGGATGGGCTGGCCAACTCGATTTTGGTCGTTGAGGCAGAAGGCCGCGGCCGGCACTGGATGGAGCCAGTAGATATTCCGATTGAGGAAGCGTTGCGGCTATTCGTTTCGCCCGAGACTGATAAAGGGCATCGCCGCGAAGATTATTTCTACGAGTATTGGAATGGTCGAAATGTCGCGCTTGGCGACGGGAGCGTACATTTTATCTACTACGGCAGGTCGTTGGATTCCATTTACAACTGGCTGGTTGTCAATGATGGACAAAAACCGGCGTCCTTTTATCAACATGACGATGCGGAAGAATCATACAAATATGTCAAATGGGACAACTGGCTGCGTCTGGCAATTTTTGTCGTCCTTGTCTTACTGCCGCTGCCTTGGGTGTTCTTGAGTCCGCGCCGATTCGATCCAAAGGCATCTGATATCCGAATTGATGAGTATCGCAAAGGCAGTCAAGCTTGATTTTCGCCGCACAGAGATTCCGTTTGCTGAGACCATCACGATTTAGGTGTCCAGCGTGAATTCGAACCAACCGACACCTAATCAATCTGCCAGTCAACCACCGATCGGCGTCCGTTTCGGTATCATGCACTTGTTTTACGCGACGGCACTTGTCGCCGCGTCGGTGGCGACGATTGGTTCGTGGGGATGGCTGGTTGCAGTCACCTGTCTCGTTTGTTGGTCCACGATATTCGCCAGCGATAGCCGATGTTGCACAATTGTCGTTTTAAGCATGCTGTTGGTGTGTAGTACGTTTTGCTTGATTGGGTACGATACGTACGATTCGCGAGAAGTAGGGCGGCGATGGCAATGCTCGAACAATCTCAAACAGATTACGATTGCCCTACATAACTATCACGATGTTCATGGATCGCTGCCGCCCGCTTACATCGCCGATCAAAATGGAAAGCCAATGCATAGTTGGCGCGTGTTGATCTTGCCTTACCTCGACCAACAGGCACTGTACGATGCTTATGATTTCAACGAACCTTGGAACGGAGTGAACAACCGCAAGTTGCATAACGCGATGGTTTCGACCTATCGCTGCCCCAGCTCTAGCGGCCACACGCATTCGAACTACTACGCGGTGTTGGGCGACGATACGTGCTGGCCTCACGATCAAGGACGACGATGGTCAGAAATCAGCGATGGCCTCGCCAATACCGTGTTGGTGTGTGAAGCGAGAGGTCATGGATCGAATTGGATGGAACCCGTCGATATCTCGGTCGAAGATTCGACGCGATCGTTCTCATACGATGTCCGCCATCATCACGAAGGTTTTTTCTACGAACACTGGCACGGCCGCAACGTCGCGTTGGCGGATGGAAGCGTCCATTTCGCCGGACGCGGCATGTCGTCCATGGATTGGCATTATGCTTTGACTGTGAATGACGGGCAGCGATCGCGCTATCTACCGTCTCGTTTGGACCGGACAGTTCAGCGGTTCAAATGGGACAATTGCCTGCGACTGGCAATCTTTGCCATTCTCGTCGTGCTGCCGTTGACGAGGCTGGCTCGGCGTCGTCGAGGGAGGTTGGTCTCGGATGATGACCGGATGGCGGGATACCGTCGTGGGCTTTAGCTTGAAGCCGTTACCTGCGCAAGTAGATTCCGTTCACCGAGACAGTAAGCTGCCCAAGGTCGTCGACTTCGCCTTTGCCTTTGACGACAACGACTTGGTTTTCTTTCACGCCCAGCAGTTTTCGGGCGTCGATTGGCAGGACTTTGCCGTCCTCGCCGAGGAAACGCAACGTGGCCATTGACTCCAGCGGGTCCGACGCGCCTTTGCAGAATGCGCATTCTTGGCCATCTTTGTGATGATGCTTGTGCGCGTCCAGCGTGATGTCGGTCACCAGAAATGCGGCACGGCCTTCTTCCCACGGTTCGTGCTCGCCCGCCTTGATTCGACCGCCGATGACGATCTCGTCTTTCTCAGCGGCGGCTTCTTTGGCCTTGGAAATCGCTAGCATGCCCTTGGGGGCCGCGGTCAGCATGAACTCTTCGCGCTGTGCCAGGATCTTGGGATCTTCGACGGTGTTCGGCCCGCCACAGCCGGTTGCGATTGCAATCGTGGAAAGTAGCAGCATGCCAAAGATGCAGAATTGCGATTTCATGTTTGCATTCCTGTGTGACGCGGTGAAAGGCTCTGGAGCAAAGTGCTTCGTTTGTATCGGACAATCGACTAGCGAAAATTGAGGGCGTCGTGCAAGTTTCCAATCGCTTGCGAGACAGATTACAATGTGGGTGCTTCTACGTACAAACTAACGAATTCGTTCAAACCATTGAATAGGATCTCCCGATGATGCGACTTTTCCTGACAGCGTTGACGTGCCTGTGTTTTTCGATGCCCGTGCTGGCGGACGATTTGCCGAATGTTGTTGATGCCGAGCGAGTTGAACCGGCGACCGAGTTGGTTTTCACCGAAGGACCCGCTTATCACGCCGACGGCAGCGTGTTTTTCACCGAGATCGCCAACAACCGGATCATGCGACTATTTCCCGGTGCGGAGAATGCCAGCATATTTTTGCAGACCAGCGGCCGGGCGAATGGTTTGATGTTTGACGCCAATGGTAACTTGCTCGCTTGTGAAGGCAACGAAAAGGGCGGGTTGGGTGGTCGCCGATTGGTCAAGATCAGTGTCACGACACAACAAAGGACGGTCATCGTCGATCGTTATGAAGGCCGTCGATTCAACAGCCCCAACGATCTGTGCATCGACAACAAAGGCCGCATCTATTTTACCGATCCTTACTACGGGCCGGATCGTGACGGACTGGAGTTGGACGTTGAAGGCGTTTACCGCGTTGACCCCGATGGCAAGAACCTGGCGCGCGTGCTGGGCCCAGATTCGATCGCGCGTCCCAACGGCATCGCCATCTCTTCCGACCAGCGGACGTTGTTCGTCGTCGACAATCAACCGCTGATTCCGGTACGAAAGTTATTCGCGTTTACCTTGGACAAGGATGGTATACCAACCGGCAAGAAGCGGGAATTCTATGACTTTGGCAAAGGCCGCGGCGGCGACGGGATGTGCATCGACGAGAAAGACAACATCTATGTGACGGCCGGCGCAAATCGGTTGTACACAAATCAAAACACCGACAACCCGGCGGGTGTGTATGTGTTTTCGCCCGAAGGCAAGCACTTGGGGATCATTCCGATTCCCGAAGACATGGTTACCAATTGCTGCTTTGGCGGCGCGGACCTAAAGACATTGTACGTGACCGCCGGCAAAACGTTGTGGAAGATCCGTTGTAAAAATAGAGGTCAAGTCGTTTGGCCGAAACCTGAATAAGGAACACACTCATGTCAGCTAGATTCCTTTCGATCCTTGCGTGCGCGTTGATCACCTGTGCATCGATTGAAGTGCTGGCCGACGACGCCAGTGAAATCAAGAAGTTGATTCCCACCGCAACGGCGATGTCGTCCAAAGACTTTCTGGCAATGGCCACTTCTCCGAACGCGCCGCAAGAATCCGACTTTAAAGACAAGCCGCTAACTCTCATGTTGTTTTCGTTGCAGGTGACGCCCGAGGATACCGATGAACAAAAGTTAGAATTCCAATACTTGGATGAAGGCGGCTTCATCAAGCCAAGCGCCTTGGCCGAGGAAACGTATCGCGGTATCAAAGTTGGAAAACTCTTCATCCCCAGCGCTCCTCGGACAATGGTCCACGCGAATCGCATCACGGAATTCACTTACAAAGTCGATGGCGACAAGGCAACGGGCCGGTTCCACTTTAGAGTGCCCAAGCTGTACCGAGGCCAGGTCGATTACGTCGCCAAGCGAACGGATGAAAAGTGGCAGATCGTCGAACTCCAGATGCCTGCCCGTGGCATCGACCTCGTTCGCAATGACGACGGAAAGTGGAGTAAGAAATAATCGATTCTTTTGGGCCGAAGGTCACAAGGCAAACGAAGGAGATTGGTTTGTTGTCTTCTTTTGCTTCTGATCAGTTCTTTTGCAACTGCGATTCGGATGCCCACAAGCCGAGCGCCGGGTTTCCGATGAAGTAGACTCGTTCTCCGTCAGGCATCGCATTCCAACCTTCAGCCAGATTCGCTGGATCGTACTTCGATTGATGCGCGTCCAGTTCACCAAACTGATAGCCAACGCTCTCAATCTCTTCTCGCGACAAATGCCCTGGGCAATAAGTCACCGCGAACCGATTCTCTGACGAGCCGTGGATTAAATGCGCGGCGGCCGACAAGTTGTTTCGCAAGTCTTCGTTGTCCTCGACAAACGTCATGATTTCGGGCGTCGTTCGATAGCCGTATTTGCGAATCAATTGGTCAATCGTTTCGTCTTCGCCAAATGTCTTGACGCCTGGAGCCAACACGATCAACTCGCCTTCGTCCGCGATCGCCATCCGCGTGCGATAGATCGATTTGTTGCCCAGCCACGTGCTATGAAATTCCTCGGGATCAAGATAGACGACAACCTTGCGCGGCTCTTCTCTCAGCGCCGTGAAATTGACTTTCACCGACAACTCGCACGCTTGTTCAAAACAGTCATGGTCGTCGCCGATGAACAGTCCGCGTACGACCAGTTCGCCATCGTCACTGGCACCGATCACGGTCAACACATAGACCAGAGGCAGATGTTGGCAAAAACGATCCTGGGCGTAGTTCAAAATGCGACGCAGCGGAGTGTCGGCCCGTCCCATCATGCGTTCCATTCCGTACGCCGCACCGATGAAGTGGCTTTCGTTGATGCCGCGCACGCCGCCCGTGCCAACGAAAACATTCTTGTTGTAGTTGGCCATGCCGATGACTTCATGCGGCACAACCTGTCCGAGGGACAAGATCAAATCGTGGCCGCCCTCCCACAACAATTTGTTTAGCTGAGCCGGCCAGGACTTGGTCCAGATGCCTTCGGTTGCCTCGGTGACAAACTCCGCCGGCACCTCGCCGATCGTGATCACATCGTCCCGCCAGCGATGTTCGCGAATGAGCGACTTTGGCAACCCCGGAAACATCTTTTCCAGTTGCCATTCGGGCATCGGAAAATGAGTGCCCAAGGCCGGCATGACATCCACCAACCGCTCGCCGAAATGCTCGTACGTCATGCAAGTCAGCGACCCGGCTTGGCTGTTGAACCGAGTGAAATCCGGAGGCAATGCCAACACACGCTGACGATCACCAAGTTGCTGGAACGACTCGCGCAGCGCCTCACGTAGCTGTTCGTCGCTTAGCTCGGTATGCGGCGATCCAACGGAGTAGTGGGTGGTCATGGGCAATCTAATGGTCGTAGCCGAACTCGCCAGAGTTTGGAGAATGCTTCTTTTTCAATCGTCAAATGCCTCGCGACTTCGGCTACATTTGCGTTTCGAAACAACCCCGGGTCTATTGCAACATTCTAGCGAACAAACCGGGACTCACCAGATCGAGCGAGAATGAACCTCGCACAGCAACTCATCTCCGACCGTCGCGATTCGGCCGGCTTCTCCGTCGAGAACACAGTTCGTCCACACGATTTGCACGCCACGATTCTGCACCTGCTGGGGCTCGACCGGGAGAAGCTCACCTAATATACCGGCGGTCGCGAATACAAATTGACTGGCGTTGCCGGAGCCCGCGTGGTGGACGACATCATTGGCTAGAAAAGTAGGACATCCATGAATCGCGGTTGGCAGGAAAATCCGGAACAGGTTACTATTGCATTCCCCAAGAATCCGGTATGATTTGCATACGTTCGCCGAAACTAAATCGACGGACGGAAACCTCATCGTTGCGAAAGGGAGTCGAAATGTTCCACGGTTTGTCATCTTTGCTCGCACAGGCTGACGGGGGCGGTAACAACATTGTCCTTTTCGTCGTCATCGGGTTTTTTGGCCTTTTTCTCCTGGTGGCTGTCGCCGTCGCGGCAACTTATGGCAAGACCTGGTTCCAGGCGTATATGTCCGGCGCGGACGTGCAGATACTCAGTCTGGTCGGAATGGGTTTTCGCCAGGTGAATTCACGTATTATCGTTCAAGCCAAAATCATGGCGGTTCAGGCCGGTTTGAGCATTGACCGGCGTGGCGGCATTAGTACCACGCGACTGGAAGCACACTATCTCGCGGGCGGCGACGTCATGCGAGTGATCCACGCCATCATTGCGGCTCATCGAGCCAACATTGATTTGGACTTCGATCGGGCATGCGCGATCGACCTTGCTGGTCGTGATGTCATGGATGCCGTGCGAACCAGTGTTTATCCAAAAGTGATCGACTGCCCTGACCCGCATCGCAGCGGTAAAACAGTGTTGAGCGCGATTGCCAAAGATGGCGTCGAACTTCGAATCCGTGCGCGAGTAACGGTTCGCACCAACTTGGAACAGCTCATCGGCGGTGCAACCGAGGAGACTATCATCGCGCGGGTCGGCGAGAGCATCATTTCCTCGATCGGTTCGGCCCCCTCGCACAAAACGTGTTTGGAAAATCCCGATCGCATTTCGCGAGCGGTTCTGGAGCGCGGCCTCGACGCACAGACGGCGTTTGCCATCGTTTCGATTGACATCGCCGACGTGGACGTGGGCGAGAACATCGGTGCCCGATTGCAAGCGGATCAGGCCGACGCCGACACTCGTGTGGCACGAGCCAAAGCCGAGCGCCGCCGCGCGGAAGCTATTGCTGCGGAACAAGAAATGAAAGCGGCGGTCGTCGAAAACCAGGCGTTGGTCATCACAGCAGAAGCCGAAGTGCCACTTGCCATGGCCGAGGCATTTCGAATAGGCAACATTCACAGCGGCAGCACGGGCGCTGCGTAATTTGTTAAGTTCGATCGATCGGAAACGTCAAGACATCGTCTACGTTCGTAGCCCCGAGGCGTTTCATCACTAACCGGTCGAAGCCAAGAGCAACCCCCGTACATTCAGGCAAGCCGTGTTTCATGGCCGCGAGCAGACGGCTGTCTTCCGGCAAACGGCACTTTCCGTCCTTCGATCGCTGATCATTTTCCCGCGCCATCCGCTGACGAAGTTCGTCTGGATCAAGCAATTCGTGGTAGCCGTTGGCCAATTCGACTCCGTCCACGTACAGCTCAAATCGCTCGGCAACCGGTGTCTCTTCGTCTCGGATTTGCGCCAACGCGGCCTGACTCGCCGGATAGTCGTACAGAATCGTTGGTCGTTCGACGCCTAATTGTGGTTCGACGCATTCCGCCAGCAGCAGGTTCAAAAGCTCGTCGCGATCGTAATTGGCCAGTGATTCAACTTTGTCACGACAACGCTGCTGGATAACGTTACGCAGAGATTGCTCGTCCGTTTGATGTGGGTCAACGCCCGTGTGTTGCTGAAATGCTTCGCGATATGTCAATCGCTCGGCGGCCCCTCGATCCAGCATCTGCTGACTCAGCTCATCAAGCAATTGCATGCTGTCATGCATCGAATCGCCAACGCGATACCATTCGCAGATCGTGAATTCGATGTTGTGCAACGCGCCTTGCTCGCCTTGCCGAAACGCTTTGCAGATTTGAAAGATCGCTTCGGCACCGGCGGCCAACAGCCGCTTCATGCAAAACTCCGGCGAAGTTTGCAACCACATCGACCGTCCGACATCGACCGAGATTGGATCGATGAACCGGTCGACCACCGTATCGGCTGATAATAACGGCGTTTCTACTTCGAGAAAGTCACGCTGCTTGAAGAACTCGCGCAATCGATCCAGTAGTTGTGCTCGCAGTCGAAGAGCATCCCACGTAGCTGTTGGTCTGAAGTTTTGCACGGCTCACGTTTCGAACGTGTGCCACTGGCTTTGCCAGTGTTGACTGGGACATAGAAATCGCCTCAGGCACTGGCAGAGCCAGTGGCACACCGAGACATCTAAGAAACTATGACCGCACACGTTCGACGTATTCGCCCGTGCGCGTGTCGACCTTGATGACGTCGCCCATGTTGATGAACGACGGGCAAATGATTTCGGCGTCGGTTTCCACTTTGACAGGCTTGGTCACGTTCGTGGCCGTGTCGCCCTTCGCACCGGGTTCACAGTACTCGACCAACAACTCGACATGATTGGGCGGTGTCATCGTAATCGGGTTGTTGTTGAACAGGACCATCGAACATTTCATGCCGTCTTTAAGATACTTCCAGGCATCATCAACCTGATCGGCGCTCAACTCGTATTGCTCGTAGTCTGTGGTATTCATGAAGACAAATGTGTCACCTTGCCGGTAGAGAAACTGGCAGTCGATTTCCTCGACATCGGCCGCTTCGAGCGAATCACCGCCTTTGTAAGTACGGTCCAGCATCGTATTCCGGATCAGATTGCGGAGCTTGCACTTGTAGAAAGCGTTGCCTTTGCCTGGTTTGACAAAGTTCATTTCGACCATCAAATAGGGTTCGCCATCGATCTGGACTTTGAGTCCCTTACGAAAATCGCTCGTTTTATAACTGGCCACGTTTTAGTCCTTCGAGAATTGAGACTTCCGAAGTTCCCAAACTTCGGAAGTCTGGAATCATCGTTTTCGTCCCTACTTCGCGTAATTATCAAGTGAGTTTATGCTACGGAACATGGCAATTGTAACGACTGCTCGCGATCCTGTCCGCGCCACCTCGGCGGCGAAAAGCACTTCGTGGCAACACGCGATGAAGACCGCGATCCGTGACCCAATCGAGCTTTGCCGCACACTGAAACTGCCGCATGAATTCGAAGAGCCCGCTCGCCGCGTCGCCGAGTCGTTTCCTGTGTTCGTGCCACGCGGTTTTTCCGCAAAAATGCAACCGGGCGATCCGCACGACCCGCTGTTGCGACAAGTCCTGCCGTTGGCCGACGAGCTAGAAGAAGTTGATGGTTTCACGCCCGACCCGGTCGGCGATTCGTGTGCAACCATGTCCGCCGGTTTGATCAAAAAATATCACGGCCGAGCCTTGCTGGTCACGACTGGCGCGTGTGCGATTCACTGTCGATACTGTTTCCGGCGGCACTTTCCTTACGACGACGTTCCACGCTCGCCGGACGATTGGCAACCTGCAATCGATTGCATCGAGGCCGACCCGTCGGTCGAAGAAATCCTGTTAAGCGGCGGCGATCCACTAACATTGGTCGACTCGCAATTGGCCGAGTTGATTGACCGCCTGGAAGCCGTCCCGCATTTGAAACGCCTGAGAATTCACACACGACTGCCGATTGTCATTCCCGATCGCGTCACCGCCGCACTTGTCAAGTTGCTCGAACAAACACGGCTGACCACGATCGTCGTCGTCCACGCAAATCATCCCGCGGAATTAGACCGCGAGGTCGAAACGGCCATCGCGGGCTTGGTCGACGCGGGAATCGTCGTTTTGAACCAAGCCGTGCTGCTGCGTGGCGTCAATGATTGCGCTGATACATTGACCGACTTGTGCAATCGGCTCGTCGACATGCGTGTCGTACCATACTACCTGCATCAATTCGATCGCGTCGCCGCAGCCGCGCACTTCGAAGTTCCCATCGACCAAGGAATTCACATTGTCGAGCAACTTCGCGCGCGACTTCCCGGCTACGCCGTCCCACGTTTCGTCCAAGAGATCACCGGCGAAACATCGAAACGAGTTTTAGCGTGAACCGACGGCGCTAGCCGCGGTCAACACGGACACAACCACGACGCCCGACGCTAGCACGTTCGGCTCACCCACGAAAAAGAAAGCGGTGACCAGTCCCCGCACTCCAAATGACAAACCAACTTCGCATCGGCGTCCTCGCATCCCATTCCGGCACAACCCTGCAAGCCATCATCGACGCCACGGAAGCCGGCACGCTGGACGCGGCCGTCTGTATCGTCATCAGCAACAACAGTCGCTCAGGTGCCATCGAACGCGCCAAGAAACACAACCTGCCGTTTCGTCACTTAAGCAGCACAACGCACGCAGATCCAAACGAACTCGACCAGGCCATCTGCGATACACTCCATCAGCACAACACCGAGCTGGTCATGCTCGCCGGCTACATGAAAAAACTCGGCCCCCAAACCCTCGACACCTTCCGAGGCCGCGTCCTCAACACTCACCCAGCACTGCTGCCCAGATACGGCGGCCAAGGCATGTACGGCGACCGGGTTCATCAAGCGGTGTTGGACGCCGATGAGACAGTGACCGGAGTTTCTATTCACCAGGTTGATGGAGAATATGACACGGGTTCTGTCGTTGCCCAATGCGAAGTGTTGGTCGAATCCGGCGATGACGTTGATTCGCTTGCGGAGCGAGTAAAAAAACGCGAAAAGTCGTTTTTGCTGGAAACGCTGCAACGAATCGCGACAGGGCAAGTTGGGCTACCAAGCGAATAGTGACAATCGCTCCGGCCATGTAGCTGAGTGAAATCAGATGCACTACATTGCTTTTGATGGACGGCTACAGAGGTCTAAAACAGCACACAGGAATCGGGGGAATCTACCGCGACATGCAATTGCAACTCGACCAGCACGAGATCCAGCAACTCCAACTGTGCGCGGGCCTCCAGCTGTGCGCGGGTCTTCCGACCCCGCACTGGATGCGACCGCAGGTCTCCCAAAGTGGCAAGCAGTTCGCCAGTTCATGGAGACCTTCGGTCGGCCGTTTCGGCGAGGTCGGGAGACCTGCGCCGAGCAGTGGGCTGTGCGAGTCGCTCTACGGCGACCCCGGCCTCTGCATCCGCGAGCTATTGCAAAACGCCCTGGACGCCCTGGAGCTGCGCGAACTGCGGCTGAAGATGAAGCAGAAGGGCGAGGCGGACTTGTCATTGGTCATTGGTGCTTGGTCATTGGGATTTCCGGGCGTAGCCCGGCGTTGGGTCCGCGAACCGGACGGCCGCGAGGAGGAACTGCGCGTCACGCTGGACTGGGGCACCGACGAGGAGACCGGCCAGCAGTGGCTCCGCGTGACCGACAACGGCGTGGGCATGAATGAGGAGGTGATCAAGAACTACTTCACGCAGATCGGCAAGAGTTTTTATCGAAGCTCGGAGTTCTACCAGGAACGTGCCGTCGTGTCAGCTGTTCGCTACGATTAGACTACGTGGAGACAATTCACAAAGAAAGTACCACCATGCCGTTTCAACACGCCTGTTTCATAAGCTACCGTCATTGCCAAAGCGAACTCGGAAAGAGGATTGTCAACGATCTTTACGAGGCCATCGCTGGAGAGCTTGAATTGATGACAGAGAGGACAGTCTACCTCGATCGGGAACGACTTGAGGGGGGATACTTCTACAATGAAGCATTAGCTCGCGACCTGTGCAAGAGCGTTTGCATGATAAGTGTTTTTACACCCACGTATTTCAGTTTGGACCACAAGTATTGCGCGCGCGAGTTTCAGGCGATGGAGAACCTTGAAAGAGAACGCCTCGCGCTTCTTGCTGACCCTGGCGATCAGTCGCGCGGGCTAATAATTCCGATCGTCTTTCGTGGATGGAATTCCATCCCGCCGCACATTAAGGAACGACGACTTTGCTACAACTTTGCAGAATTTTTGTTGTCCGATGACGGAATGCACCGGCATCCTTCCTACGCACCAAAGATTCGACAGATCGCCGAGTATGTTGCGGAACGATGCAACAGATTTGAGGCACTGGGCGTTGACCCTTGCGCTACCTGCGACGAATTCCCGCTTCCATCGGAGGAAGAGGTTGAGCCTTGGCTCCGAGAAGTAGTTACGTCACAGGTGCCCTTTCCCGGTCGATAGGAGCCAAAATGGCCACACAGGATCATCGCGGTGAAGTGATTACGTTCTATTCGTACAAGGGAGGTACGGGACGATCTATGGCACTCGCCAATGTCGGATGTTTGTTGGCGGAATCATACTCACGGAATCAACGAATTCTCCTAATTGATTGGGATCTCGAAGCACCGGGGCTCCACCGTTTCTTTCTCCGTCATCTGACATTCGCTGACTCGGACGCTCAAGCATTGGACAATCATCCAGGCTTGATCGAACTACTCTGGGAATTCGACGAAGCGAGTCAATCGAATAATCAGTTTAGGATCGAGCACGCAGGTGAGATATTTGAGCAGAGCACGCTGAAATCAACAATCCTGACGACCGACATTTCGGGTCTCGACCTTTTGAAGGCCGGCCGATTCGATGATTCGTATGCATCGCGAGTCAACACGTTTGACTGGGAAGGATTGTACACACGTGCGCGCTGGCTCTTTCCGTCGTTCGCGGACTTTCTTGCGAAAAACTATGCATACGTTCTTATTGACTCCAGAACAGGAATTAGTGATATCAGTGGTGTTTGTTCTTCGCTGATGCCGGAGAAGCTCGTTGTCGTCTTTACGCCGAATTACCAAAGCCTACTCGGCGTTCTCGATGTAACACGTAGTTCAACAGAGTACAGAAGCCAGTCAGACGATTTGCGACCTCTGGCCGTGTTTCCGCTTCCCTCAAGAATTGAAGCTTCGGAGCCAAAACTCCGAGACCAGTGGCGCTACGGGGACACAGATGGCGAACTCGTCGGATATCAGACGCAATTTGAAAAGCTTCTTGGGAGCATTTATGGCCTTCAACATTGCAATCTGGAGGGCTACTTCGATGAGGTCCAAATCCAGCATGTCCCGTCGTATGCATACGGAGAAGACATAGCTGTTCTATCGGAGCGAGGGAAAGATCGTCTTTCCTTGACACGGAGTTATGAAAGCTTTACCGCCCGACTCGTAACGCTTGCCGGCCCCTGGAAGGAATCGTTACAACGACCGAAGGTCGGTTTTGGAGATTCAACTGACGAATACGATGTCGTGTTTTCATATAACTCAGTCGATTCGCCGACGGTGAACAAGTTCGCCGAAGAGCTGAAAAAACGTGGGCTGAGGGTTTGGATTGACAAAGAACAGATCGCGCCCGGAAAGTGGTTTCAGGACGCCATTGAAAACGCACTTGGTAAGACGAAGGCGGCAGCGGTGTTTTTTGGGCCGAGCGGGCTAGGGAAATGGCAAGCCTTGGAGCTCAGGTCCTTCGTTGCCCAGTGTGTTGACCGTGGAATACCCTTAATCCCGGTGTTGCTGCCCGGCGTTGAAGACATGCCTCCAGACGCAAGTTTTCTGTCGCAGTTCCAACGCTTAAAGATCGATGATCCGACGGATACGAGCCGCCCAGTTAACCAACTCCTTTGGGGTGTGACAGGAAAGCCACCGACTCAAACCGAATGAGTGTTACCCGCCAACGGTGTTGAAACTCCTTCGGCACAACGCACCACAGTTGCGGTCCTGGCGGTTGGTTACGTCCTAACGTTTCCCATGACGGCGGTGCCGCTGGGCGAGTTGCGTCGGGAGTGCGGCGAGTGGCGAAGCGACCGCTGGTACCGACCGCTGGGCGTCGCGCCGTTCCTCTTGCCCGCCCTGCAAGACGTGTGGCCGGCGCACGCCGAGTTCCTCCAAGAGACGTTCAAAGTGCCGCACATCTACTGCCTGCTTCCCCGCTTCGAACTCTGGTCCCGGCGCTTCCGTGACTGGACCGACGCCGACTGGCACGACCCGGAGAACCTCTCCGCCCTCTGAGACCTCTCCGGCCACCTCACCGGCACCCCCGGCCAAGTCCTCTGGACCCGCGGCACTCACGACATCCACGAAGTGCCCAAGATCGGCCTGCCCGCGCCGGAGTTTCTGGCAAAGGATCCTTAAACACGAAAGGCACAAATCCGATGGCAGAAACGGCGGGTGGATCTCACTGTTTTCGGATCACGCCACGGTTCGGAAGGAATACAGTATGGCGAGGCTGCGTGCGTGCTTTGTGTTTGACGCCGCAGTCTTGCTCGCCGCACCAGTGTGGCGAAAACCGCGTATTTATCAGTTGCCTAAAACACTCGCGGTTTCTGGATAAACCGCGAAGTTATCTTGACTCCTAAAAGTTCGCGGTTATACTGATCTCCATGCTAGAGAGCTTCTTTGGCCGCGAAGCGGAGTTGGATCGGCTTGAGTCCTTCCTCGATTCCCCCAAGTCCGGTTTCATCGTGGTGCGCGGCCGCCGCCGGATCGGAAAATCCTGGCTGCTGGCGAGATTTGTACGGGACGTTCCGGCCCTTTCTTTCCAGGGAGATGAGGACAGTTCGTCCCGACAATTGTTGAGGAAGTTTGCCGAAGAGTGGAAACGCTTTTCCGGGGACGACTCGTTGTCGATCATCCGAGTCGTCGATTTGAGTTGGCTGCGCGCGCTGCGGGCAATGACGGCTTTCTTCCGAAATCACCCCGACCGGAAACACGTGATCGTCTTCGATGAGATTCAATGGATCGCGAAACGGAAGTCAGGGTTCCTCGGCCAATTAAAAGAAGCCTGGGTGGATTGGGAGCAGTTGGGAAACGTGAAGGTCATCATTTGCGGTTCCTCTCAGCGGTTTTTCGCGAACAAGACCGTGTCGGAAACATCGGTGTTGCACCGCATGCGCACGGTGGGCGATCTCCACGTCCAGCCTTTCAGTCTCTCGGAAATCCGCCGGCATTACTTTCCCCATTGGACCGAAGAACAGATTTGCCTGGTGTTCATGATGACCGGTGGCGTGCCCTACTACCTGGCGCGAATTCCTCACGACGACAATTTCATCCGCGCCATCAACAAAACGTTCTTCACGCGCGACACCATCTTTCTTGATGAATTTCGGGAAGTCATCAATCTGGAGTTCACCAGGGAGTCTGCTCGGACTGCGGAACACATTCTTGCCGCGCTTGGGCAGGACGGCTCGACCGTGGAAAACATCCGCAAGAAGACGTCCATCTCGAATGAATCGACCGTGAGAACGATGATCGGCCAATTGCTCGAGTATGAACTCGTCGCCGAGAAGACTCAGGCCGGCGCCAACAAGGCCAATCGGCGCGGCAGCAAGTATTATGTAAGAGACCCGTTCTTGAACTTCTATTTTCAAGTCCTCAGAAGCCGAACGCGTCGCATCCGCAAAAACGTGCGTTCAAATCTGTTTCGTGAATGTATCGGATCGAAGACCGGCTATTACATCGACAACTTCTCGGGCAAAGCCTTCGAACTGTTGACCGAATGGGTATTACGCCGGCAACTCAGTCCCGCCGGTCGGGAAAGCATTCTGGTGAAGTTGAACGTTCAGGATGACGAGTATGAAGTCGGGCATCATTGGGTCGAAGGCGAGACCCAGGTGGATTTGATTATCGAGAATGAGGCGGATCGGGAGAGCCGGCTGTTGGAACTGAAGTGGATCAGTGCGAAGGCCGATCTCGGGTCGGGTTACCTCCAGCAGGTTAGAGAAAAGGCCTACTCGCCGCCGAAGGGTTGGACGATCAGCTATCATCTGCTCTTGTCAGGCGAAGCTTCCGCCCCGTTACGGAAGAAGGCAAAGGCTACGAAGGTTCAGATCCTCGGATTGAGCGATCTCTTTGGAGAAAATCCGAAATCGTAAATCCGAGATTCGAAATGCAGAGGACCCGCGACACCCGCGGGTCTCAGAACGCGGCGAGTCGTTGAGCCACATTTTTGATTGTCCCCACCGCGGCTTGTCCCGGTGGATAAGAGATCGGCAGTTGAGAATGTACCTGTAGGATGGGACCATTGTCCCGTCGATTCGCTCGGGACAATGGTCCCATCCTACGATTGTGGGTAAATTCTCATCTGCCGCTCGCCTTAGTGCACAAACCGTTTCCCACCGAGGCAAGCTCGGTGGGGATAGAAACGCGGGTAATGGTCAGGGTCTGAGACCCGACGTACGGTACTTTCCGGTAGAACCTAGTCAGGCAGATTGAACAACTGCGATTGTCCTGAAGGCTTCGTGGCTATGCATTTGGCGTGCGTCTTCGCACCGACTCGCTTGGCCCAGGCGTCGTATGCGGCAGCAAGTTTCTTGGCTTGGACAGCGTTCTTCGAAACGAGATTCTCCGTTTCACTACGATCGGCGGCGAGGTTGTAAAGTTCCCAGTCTTTTGATCGCTCGGCGACCAGTTTCCAGTCGCCGTCGCGAATCGCATGGTTGCCGGCGAATTCCCAAAAGATCGGATGGTCGCCGCGGTCGCGCTCGCCGCGAAATGCGCCGGTTAGCGAGACGCCTTCCATCGGATGGATTTCTTGATCTTTGTAAACCTTGGGATAGCTGGCGCCGGAAAGTTCGACAACGGTCGGCATCAGGTCGACCAGGTGCGATGTGAACGGAGTCAGTTCGTCGTGGGCTTGGATGCCGGCGGGCCAGTGGGCGATCATCGGCGTCAGCGACCCGCCTTCGTGGGCGTACTGTTTGTACAGACGCAGCGGTGTGTTGCACATGTTGGCCCAGCGGGCATCGTAGGCGATGTCGCTGTTTGCGGGACCCGGCGCGACGCCGGGTGTTTTCAGTCGCTGGTAAGGACACGCGCCGTTGTCGGAAAAAAACACGATCAGCGTGTTGTCGAGCGATTTGTTCTTTTCGAGATGTGCGACCAGGCGGCCGATGTTTTGGTCCAGGCGATCGACCATTGCCGCGTAGACAGCCATCATCGGCTCGAGAAACTCGACTTGTTTCTTGGCCATGTCCGTCCACGGCTCGACTCTGGGATCGCGTGGCGACAATCGCCAAGTGTCGTCCACGATGGCCAACTCCTGAAGTTTTTCGTAACGACGCTTGCGAATGACGTCCCAGCCGACTTTGTAACGATCTTTGTACTTCGCGATATCTTCTGGCAACGCGTGCAATGGAAAGTGCGGTGCGTTGTGCGCCAAATACAAAAAGAATGGCTTGTCTTTTGTCTGAGCCTCGTCAAGAAATTCGATCGCGTAGTCGGTGAAAGCGTCTGTGGAATAAAAGTCCTTGGGAGCTTTGTACTCGTCGTTGTCCAGCCGCATCAGGTTTTTTCCGTTGCCCCAGTCGAGGCCTGTGAAGAAATTGATCGCTCCGCCGAGAAAGCCGAAGTAGCGATCGAAGCCACGCTGAGGCGGCGTACCGGCCAAGTGCCATTTGCCGCTCATCATGGTCGAGTAGCCGGCCGATTTGAGCACTTCGGCCAGCGTAACGTGACCGGGGGTTTTGAGATTGCGCGACTGTTGATGCCAGAGACCTGTCATGATCGATGCTCGCGTTTCGGAACATTTGGCGTTGTTGTGGAAATCGGTAAATCGCAATCCGCCTGCGGCCAACTTGTCGAGATTGGGTGTGTCGATTTCGCCGCCGTAGCAGCCGAGGTCCGAAAAACCCATGTCGTCACAGACGATGACGATGATGTTGGGACGCGGCGCGTTCTGATTGGATGAACCAAAGGCCGACTGAAATGTCAACAAAGTAATCACCAAGCAAATGAGTCGCATCATTTTCGTTTGTCTTTCAATGTTGTTGGGGAACAATTCAACGAAGTTCGAAACTCCATGCATGAGGAAGGGGCTGGAATTCAATGTCCCTGCCTACGCGTCGGGTTTCCATCTAGTTTAAGTTGCCTGACAACTCCGCTAAAGTAGCAAACGATCATTACTGCAAGAAAGGTAGAAGATATGTCACACAATCGAGCCGTCATCTACTCGAATGGGATCGCGGATTTTCATCGCCGGTTTACTGTCCGCAAGGAAGAACCTAAGCAGATTGCGATCCCGGTCCGGCGCGACCACATCGGCGATGTCTTGGCGTCTCTCAACGTTTATGGCGAAGTGGCGATGAAATTGCCGCCGAGTTTTCGGCCAGCGAACGAAAACGAAGGGAACTTCAACATCCAAGCCGCCGATGTGATCGAAGGCGTGGCCGTGTCGCTTTGTGGTGCGACGGTCAAGATCGAAAAGTCCGACGGTGCGATTTTGGGAACGCTGATGGGATTGCACGGTGAAGACGAATGGGCCAATCAACATAAAGTGCATTCAAAGTTCCTCGTTGTCAGCGGCGACGATGGGATGCAGAAGATTCCGATCAAGGAAATCCGGCGACTCCAATTCACAGACGAGACCATTCAGGCAGAAATCGACAAGGCGTTGCAGCGTCGTTATCAGAGCGTCAAGCCGAACAGCACGTTCGTTGAACTGACGTTGGAAACGGACGACGATGAGACCGAAGCGATCGTGCAATACACGATTCCGGCCGCGGCATGGAAGATTTCGTATCGACTTCGCAAGATCGACGAGTCGTTCGAGTTGCAGGGATTCGCGGTTGTGGACAACAACACCGACGAAGACTGGAACAATTTCACGATCGCGGTGGTCACAGGCGAACCAATCACTTTTTCGACTGACCTTGCGGATTCCAAAACGCCAATGCGACGCCACGTAAATGTTGTGAAGGATGTTGCATTGGGTGCGGTCGAAATAGAAGAAACTACGGACATGGCTATTGATGCCACCGAAAGCACGTTTGGGCTTCCCGCACCAGGCGCGGCAGACAAGCGACGATCCACGGCGCTAGGAGAAAGTGGCGCAGCAGCTCAACAACCGGCTGCGATGATGATGTCCATGCAGGCTGGTGCTGTATCGGCAGCAGCTCCTGTTGCAAAAACCGAAGACGCCGAAATCCAAGAGGTGGCGGACTTCAGCATCTTTGAGACAACAACTCCTGTCTCAATCGGAGCCAACCGGTCGGCAATCATTCCCATCTTCACGACTGCGCACGATCAATCACAAATCGTGCTCCACTACAAGCTCGACAATCATCCGGAGCGTCCGTATCGTTCGATTCAATTTGTTAACCAGACGAAACACAGTCTCGGGCGAGGCGTTTGTACGGTTTTTCAAGACGGCATCTACGTGGGTAGTTGTGTGATGCCCTCAACCAAGTCTGGTGGTGATGCGCTGCTGCCGCACGCTTTGGAAACGGGTGTTCGAGTGCGACACGATAAGAAACGCCGTCGCAACAAGGATGTCGCCATTCGGCTCTCCGAAGGCTACTGTTACACCAGCATCCACCAAACACAAACAACGCTCTATCACATCAAGAACAATCGTGACGAGCGATATCAGATGTTTCTCGACCACGACCACCTGCTTGAGGAACCGAAAGTCGAATGCACGCTGAGTGGACCGGACGGGGAGTCACCTTTCGAACCGACCGAATCGCTGAAAAACGGGTTTCGCGCATCGTTTGCGATCGTGCCGGAGTGCGCCATGTCGTTGAAAGTCGTAGAAACTCGCGTGTACCAATCGAAAATTCAATTGGTCGATCCCAAGAGAGACGAAATCTACGTAGATTGGCTGAGCCAAAATCACGTCAAATCGAACGGGCCGTTGTCGAAAGATCCGGCAATTGTACAGTGTCTTGAGATCCAACAGCGATTGGATGCCAAGCAAGCTGAGATTAACCAATCGCAAAACGAAATCGATCGGCTCGATGCGCGACAAAAGCGGCTGCGCGAGAACATCAAAGCTGGTGGCCACGACGAGCAAACCAACCGCTGGAAGTCTGACTTGGGCAAGGCTGAAGGCAAGCTTGTGGATCTTGAGGAGAACGTTATCCCGGTTTTGAGTGAGGAAGCGAAAGCCATTCGTCAGGAATTGCGAGATGCCATGTTCGCCTTGGCCGTCGAATGGAGCGACGACGAAGGTTAAATTCACGGCACATGGACGCCAAAAATTGCCAGGATTTCGAGCCGGCCCTATACACTTTTTTCGATCAATGTTAGCATCGAGAGATTTTACAAATCACCGCATTTTGTGCAGTTGTGAAGCTCCAATTTTTCGCTGCATTTACTAAAGAGGGAATAACGTGCCACGGCGCGACGACATCAAGAAGATTTTGCTAATTGGTTCCGGTCCGATCATCATCGGCCAAGCGTGCGAATTCGACTATTCGGGCACGCAGGCTTGCAAGGCACTGCGCGAAGAGGGCTACGAAGTCGTGCTGGTGAATTCGAATCCCGCCACGATCATGACCGATCCGGGAATGGCCGACCGGACGTACATTGAACCGCTGACGTGGGAAATGGTTGCCAAGATCATCGAAAAAGAGCGGCCTGATGCGCTGCTGCCGACGTTGGGCGGCCAAACGGGGCTGAACGTGGCGATGGATTTGGCGAAACACAAGGTGCTGGAACAGTACGGCGTTGAGATGATCGGTGCCAACGCCGAGGTGATCGCCAAGGCTGAGGAACGCGACCAGTTCAAAGTGGCGATGGAGAAGATCGGGTTGGAAGTTTGCCGTGGCGAGACAGTCAAGACGCTGGCGCATGGCCGAGAGGTTGCCAAGGAAATCGGTTTGCCTTGTGTCGTGCGACCCAGTTTCACAATGGGTGGCAGTGGTTCGGCGATTGCGTACAACCGCGACGAATTCGACACGCTGGTCCAACGCGGACTCGACCAGTCGCCGGTCACCGAGGTGCTGATCGAGGAATCGATCATCGGTTGGAAGGAGTACGAAATGGAAGTGATGCGCGACATGGATGACAATGTCGTGATCATCTGCTCCATCGAGAATTTCGATGCGATGGGCGTGCACACGGGCGATTCCATCACGGTCGCTCCTGCCCAGACGCTGACTGACAAAGAATATCAACGCATGCGCGACGCAAGCCTGGCGGTGATTCGAGAGATCGGTGTCGAAACCGGCGGTTCGAACATTCAATTCGCCACACATCCGCAAACCGGTCGCATGATCGTCATCGAGATGAATCCACGGGTGAGCCGATCGAGCGCGCTGGCGTCAAAGGCAACTGGATTTCCAATCGCCAAGATTGCGGCCAAGCTGGCGGTCGGCTATCGATTGTGGGAATTGCCGAACGATATCACGAAACAAACCAAGGCCTGCTTTGAACCGACGATTGACTATGTCGTGACAAAGGTTCCGCGCTTCGCGTTTGAAAAATTCCCTGAAGCCGACGCGACGCTGACGACCCAAATGAAGAGCGTCGGCGAAACGATGGCCATCGGCCGCACGTTCAAAGAGTCGTTCCAAAAGGCATTGCGCGGGCTGGAAGTCGGCAGCTTTGGTTTGGGCTGTGACGGTAAAGATCTGTGGGACACGCAGTCGAAACCCGATCACGAAGAAATCCGTGCCAAACTTGCCACGCCCAACGCCGATCGGGTTTGGTACCTGCGATACGCGCTGAAGTCCGGCATGACGGCCGAGGAGATTCATGATCTGACGTCGATCGATCCTTGGTTTTTGGATCAGGTCTCCGAAATTGTGGAGTTCGAACAAACACTGCGCGAGTTGGGGGATCTGTCGAAAGTCGATGATGCGACACTCCGACGTGCCAAGCAACTTGGATTCTCCGATCGGCAACTGGCCACGATTTGGAACAGCAGTGAGATCGATGTTCGCAAGCACCGCAAGGCGCGAGGTGTGGTTACGACGTATAAATGCGTCGACACCTGCGCCGGCGAATTCGAAGCCTACACGCCGTACTACTACTCGTGTTACGAACAAGAAGACGAAACGCCGCCGAAGAGGTCGAGGGACGAGGGGCAAGAGTCTAGCGCGAAAGGCGATGCACTCGATGCTGCCCTAGACCCTCGACGCTCGACCCTTGACCGCGTAATGATTCTGGGCGGTGGACCGAATCGAATCGGCCAGGGAATCGAGTTCGACTACTGTTGCTGCCACGCGAGTTTCGCACTGCGCGAGCTGGGCATCGAGTCGATCATGGTCAACTCGAACCCGGAAACGGTGAGCACAGATTACGACACAAGCGACTTGTTGTTCTTCGAACCGCTGACAACCGAAGATGTTTTGAATATCTGCGATCGCGTGCAGCCGGACGGAGTGATCGTTCAATTCGGCGGTCAAACGCCGTTGAATCTCGCCCGTGCGTTGGACTCGGCCGGCGTGCCGATCATTGGAACCAGCGTCGATACCATCGAGGCCGCCGAAGACCGCGAACAGTTTCAGCAGCTCTTGCATCGGCTGGAATTGAAGCAACCGGCCAACGGTATCGCGCGTACGATGGACCAGGCTCGCGTAGAATCCGAAAAGATCGGATACCCGTCGTTGGTGCGGCCAAGCTTTGTGCTCGGCGGTCGGGCGATGGAAATCTGTTACGACGACGCACAGTTTGAAAAGTTTGTCGCCGCGGCGTTTACCGCCTCGCAGGGTCAGCCGGTGTTGATCGATCGGTTCCTCGAAGATGCAACGGAAGTCGACGTCGACGCGATCTGCGACGGAAATCGAGTTGTCGTGGCGGGCATCATGGAGCACATCGAAGAGGCAGGCGTTCATTCCGGCGATTCGGCCTGTTCGATTCCACCGTACAGCTTGCAAGGACCCATCCTCAATGAGATTCGCCAAGCGACGGTGGCCATGGCGAAATACTTAAACGTCGTTGGTTTGATGAACGTCCAGTACGCGATCAAGGACGAAAATGGTGTCAAGAACTTGTACGTACTGGAAGTGAATCCGCGGGCCAGTCGCACCGTGCCGTTTGTGGCCAAAGCGACGGGACTGCCGGTTGCCAAAGTGGCGGCCAAAGTCATGGCCGGGGCGACACTGGACGAGCTGGGCGTCGACAGCGAACCAATCCCCGCTCATGTTTCGATCAAAGAAAGCGTCTTCCCGTTCCGCAAGTTTGCCGGCGTCGACATTGTGCTCGGCCCCGAAATGCGCAGCACGGGCGAAGTCATGGGCGTGAGCGAACGATTCTCGATCGCGTTTGCGAAGAGCCAGTTGTCAGCCAGCGTGGTATTGCCCGAATCAGGGAGAATCTTCGTCAGCGTCACGTCGCGTCACAAAGACCAGGTCGCGGAGATGTGTCGGCGGCTCGTGGGCCTTGGATTTGAAATCCTGGCCACCGAAGGTACTGCGAAACGATTGGAATCGGCAAACATCCCGGTCGAGCGAGTGAAAAAGCTTGTCGAAGGCCACCCCAATTTGATCGACCACCTGAAGAACGAAAACGTGGCCCTGATCCTGAACACCCCCAACGGCAAAGGCGCTCGAACGGACGAAGGAAAGATCCGCGCGGCGGCCGTTCAACACGGCGTTCCTTGCATCACGACATTTCAAGCCGCCGAAGCCGCCGTGAAAGCGATGGAAGCGCTGCGTGGCGAGGGCATGAACGTCGAAGCACTTCAGGATCGTTTTGATGTGCCAGCGGAGCAATCGTTGGTTTCGACAACCTCGTCTTAGGCGATCCGTCCTACAGGTAAACCAATATCAATGTTTCTGGCCACTGCGGATCTTGTCTCGCCATGATTTGGGCAGGGCGTCGATGGAGAAGACAATGCCCATGTCGCTCAACCCGAAACTGACATCGCCCACGACCATGCTGGGGATGCCGATCAGCTCCCAGCGATCGTTTAGCGCAGCACCGCCGGAGTTTCCGGCCGTGATTGAGGCGTCTGTCTTGATCCGCATGTTTCCGTTGCCCGGCTTGCTGAAGCCGCTGACGATGCCCCGCGTCAGAGTGACTGTGGGACGATTTTGAAATGCGCCAATGCCGGGAAAGCCGACGATGCGCAGGCGGTCGCCGAATGCAAGCGTCTTGGGATCGCCCAGCTTGAGATAGGGGAATTCATAGTCGGGCGGCAATGCTTGGCCGTAATAACCCTGCGTGATCTGAACCAAGGCCAGGTCTTCGTCGGGAATCGAGTCGAGTACTTTGCCACGAAACAGATTGACCGGGGGCTTAGTGGGATCGAGCGTCGCGCTGATCACCAGTTCATCCAACGCGTGTTTGTTTTTGGTCTCGCCACGCAGTTCTAATGCTTCCATCACAACATGATGATTCGTCAACACCAAGCCATCGGGGGTGACAATCGTTCCCGTAGCTCCCGTCGTGCCGCTGAAGATTTCCACCGACGAATAGATCGCCTGCCCATTGGAGGTGTCCGGCGCGGGAATCTTAGGAAGGGCAAGCAGTTCTTTGCGTGGATGGCGTTGAAATGTCGTGTGGAGCGTGAATCGTGCGTCGTCCAACATCCAAGGGTCGACCACATCAAGGTAGTAGCGACCCGCGCGCAAGGGTGGATCGGACATCTCGTCAATCACGATCACTTCGCGGCTGAGCGTGCTGGCGGCGAGGTGGTCGCTGTCGTACGAGTCGAGGATGGCCTGGCCATGTCGGACATGGATATCCAAATCGCTTTCCAGATCGTGCAGTTCGACGCGCAGCGCTTCGGCTTCGCGGGGAACGTCGACCACGTACGACCGACAGTAGCCCGTTTTCACGCTGAGTTGATCCCGCAACGGTTTGTCAGGCGTCAGCGTCGCATCGACATGGGGCAGGAAGTACTGGACGCTGATCGTGTAAGGAATCGTCACGATCGATTTGTTCCGCAGCCGAGGCAACACGTAGGCCGAATAGTCGAGCATCACTTCATAACTTCCTGATTTCAACGGCACTTCGTCATCACGCGTGACCCACAATTCGTTTTCGTCGCCGCTATCGGCACCCAGGTGGTCGTAATCATCAAGGGAATCGGCAAAACGTCCCATGATGTCGAAAACCACCGGAGAGTTGGACACCTTGACGTGCATCAAGCGAGCGTTTTTTGGCACGTCCAGCACGAACGTCCGAGTCGGATCGTCGAGCAGATGCATCGACGTACGAATGGGTGTTCCGGGTCTGAGCTTGGTCGCGCCAAGTAGCTGTGCCGAGGATGTACTGGGACTGACAATCGAGGCGGCGACGATCCAAAGCAGGAACATGTGTAACGCGGTCGTTGCAAGTTTCATCGAGTTTGCATCCAGAATGTGAGAGGATCACGAGGTAGACTTCGGGTTTCGATTATCTCATACAACCGGCGGATTTTCACCGCCAGGTAAGAAATGGCGACTGCGTGTTGCCGGGCCAGTCGTAGCAGGGCGTAGCAGTCCGTAGCAGCCCGGCTACTCGGAGTAGCCGGGCTGCTGGCCCTCGATCAACACGCAATTTGGACAGTTCCCAAGAAATCCTCCACTAGTTTGTTGAACCTCGGCAGAACTCCACTAAAGTGTCTTTATCTCATGTGATGGCCACCACCTGTTACACCCGAAACCTCCGCGAGAAATCCGATGCAACAAACACGATTGCGCACCCAAATCACAGTCTGTTTTACACTCTTGGCGATCACCGTCGTTGCGAGTGCCAACGAGTCCGACGACACGCTTTTTCAATTGTCTGACGTATTCCAACTCGAATTCGCATCCGATCCGCAGATCTCGCCGGACGGCAAACGCGTGGTGTACGTCCGCAACTCGATGGACATCATGAAGGACCGTCGCCGTTCGAATTTGTGGATCGTCAATGTGGATGGCCGCGAGCACCGGCCGCTGACGACGGGCACTCGTAACGATTCGTCGCCACGTTGGTCGCCGGATGGCCGTCGGTTGATCTACGCGTCTTCGATCGACGGCTCGACGCAAATCTATTGCCGCTGGATGGACACCGGACAGACGGCGAAGCTGACGACCGTGACGCAGTCGCCAGGTAGTTTCGTATGGTCCCCAGATGGAACTCAAATTGCCTTTTCCATGCACGTCATGGACAAGGTCGAATCGTTCATCAAAATGCCTGACAAACCGGAAGGAGCGGAATGGGCCGAGCCGCCAAAGGTGATTCGCAAAGTGCGGTATCGCTTCGACGGCCGAGGCTATTTGAAGGATGGTTTTCGTCAGTTGTTCGTTTTGCCTGCCGACGGGGGAACTCCCCGGCAACTGACCCGTGGCGATTTTGAACACGTGGGAACGCCCGCCTGGTCGCACGACGGCAAGTCGTTGTACTTCTCGTCGAATCGAAAGAACGATTGGCAGCACGAGCCACGGAATTCCGAGGTCTACACGATTTCATTGAGCGATCAAAAGATCACGGCGCTGACATCGCGCGACGGACCTGATTTTCATCCCGTCGTGTCACACGATGGCAGCAAGATCGCCTATCTTGGGTTCGATGACGAGCAGCGACTTGGCTACACCGCTGAGCGTCTGTACGTCATGAATCGCGACGGCAGCGACAAACGCGCGATCACGGAAGGCTTGGATCGCGACGTTGCGTCTCCAGTTTGGAGTCGAGACGATGCGGGCCTTTACTTTCAATACGACGACGCGGGCACGACAAAAGTTGGATTTGTGACGTTGGACGGCAAATTGTCCACTCGCGCCGCCAACGTCAGCGGAGTGACGCTGGGCCGCCCGTATTCGAGCGGTTCATTTTCTGTTTCGTCGGACGCAGTGGTCGCCTTGACACAAGGTGGTCCGCAGCGACCAGCCGATGTCGCGGTCGTGGACGCAAATGGAAAATCACGCCGCTTGACGTCGCTGAACGAAGACTTGTTCGGTCACAAGCAGCTAGGTGCGGTTGA
>CAYFJO010000046.1:0-40726 GCA_964343305.1 uncultured Pirellulaceae bacterium
TGGAACCGGCCATCGGTGTCTGTGGTTGTTTCGATCGACGGGTCATTGACCAGCCGCACCGTCGCGCCGGCCAATGGCACGTCTTGCCCGCCATTTTGCGCTGAATCGTAAACGAACCCGACGACAGACGTGCCAGTAATTCCGAGGTCGTTGACTGTATTGAACGTAGTGGATGGCAGGGGAAGTGCCTCGTTGCCGGCCAGGTCGAAAATCTTCGTGCGATCCAGCGTCGCCGTGAGTCGCGAGTTGCCAGGCAGGTTTGCGTTTGGAACGAGATACAGCGTCGTGGCGGGCTCGTCCAGCACGGTACGGCTGTTAATCGGCAACAGGCCGGATGAGAGTCGAAATGCGTCGGTCAAACTCGGCACGAACACGTCGTTAACAAACGATCCCACCGCAATGGGCTCGGAAAATATGGCGGCGACTAACTGACGCGGCAAAACTTCTTCTTGACCGTCGAACGGATTGAACGTGACGTCGCGCGGTCCGTCCACGTCAATGGTCACGGAAACCGGTGCGGACGGCAGACTGGTCTCGCCGTCCTTCAAGGCAATTGCAGTGAACGAATAGACGCCGCCTGGAAGTCCGTGGCTGGCCTCAATAATGTTAGAACCATCGGCCACCGTCTCGCCGACGACTTCTCCATTGGCCAGCAGTTGTACGGTCGCGCCCAGTTCCGCTTCGACGCCGAACGCCAACACCAAGTGGTTGGTGATGTTGTCGTCGTTGTGCAAACCGCTGTCGCTGACATCGAGCAGATCCAGATTCGTTGGCGCTGCGACGGCCAGCATTTGGCGATTTTCGAGTTGTTCGCACCTTCCGATACGTTTGTATTTAGATCGCTGCTTCTTGTCGGACATTGAGACGCTCGGTTGTATGACTTGAAGGAAGTTTTCGCTTGTTGTGGCCCGGTCTCCTGACCGGGTGAGGGGACGTCTCCGCTTGTTGTGGCCTGGTCTCCTGACCGGGTCACGGGACGTCTCCACTTGTTGTGGCCTGGTCTCCTGACCGGGTCACGTGATCGACCGAAGGTCTCCAACGTGTGAGATTCGCGGGAGACCTTCGGTCAGACGGGTGAACTGGTCAGGAGACCAGCCCACAACTTTTTCCGCAGCGCGACGCTAAAGTGTGCGTCGCAGGCTGGCGGCCAATTCGCCGTTCATGATGTTGTCAACGTCGTTGCCGTCGTATTGGTCGGCCAGGCCGAGGACGTGGCCGATTTCGTGCAACACGACGGTCAGCAGATCCACGCGACCTGATGCGGCGCTGTCGCCGAGCGCTTGCAAACCGTCGCTGCCTGCTGACGCGAATTCCTCGTTCGCCGAAGGCGTGTCGTCGACGAACCAACCGTAGTTGGCCGCGTTGTTGTCGATCGTGATCCGAGTGCCAACCGTCTCGCCAAGTCGCGCGCCGGACAGTGCGGCGACGGAAACTTCTATTCGCGACAGCCGGTCGAGTTGCGTCGCGTTCAAGCCGGTCGCTTGCCACAGATTGGTCGCGGCCGAAACGATGGGTGTCAAGTCGTCGGCGCCGATCGTCGGCACGCCGGGCGAGTATTGAGCAGGACCGAACTTAGCCAACAGAGGTGCAGCCGCGGCCCAGTTGCCGACTAGCGGTAGGTCGCTGGTCGCGCCGAATAGGTTGATGCTGTCGACCAGCGGCCCGTCCCATTGGCCGTTGCCGTTCACATCGCGGAGGAACGCTCCGTTGCGTTGTACGCCAACATCCGTCACGCCGTCGCCGTTCCAATCGCCAACCACGGGCTCGTCGTTCGATCCGCCAAACTGCGTGGCCGCGTCCGTCCCCGGCCCATCCCATTGGCCGTTGCCGTTAACATCTTTGAGGAACACCGACGTGCTGGGGCGATATAGCCCAATCGAATCGGTCCCGTTGCCGTTCCAGTCGCCCGAGATCGCCTCGTCAGTTGTCGCACCGAAGATGCTGGCGCGATCGGTCGCCGCGCCGTCCCACGCGCCGTTGCCGTTCATGTCCAGCAGGAACAATGCGTTGCTGGGACGGAAGACGCCGACGTCGTCGATGCCATCGCCGTTCCAGTCGCCGATCAGCGGATCGTCATTCGCCGCACCAAACATGATCATGCGATCCACGACCGGACCGTCCCACGCGCCGTTTTCGTTGCGGTCGATCAGGAATGTTGCCGTGTTGGGGCGGAAGACGCCGATACCGTCGATGCCGTCGCCGTTCCAATCGCCCGCGATCGCCACATCGTTGGCCGCACCGAAGTTGATCGTGCGATCGATCGCACCACCTTCGAATGCGCCATTGCCGTTGGCGTCTTGGAAAAACTGGCCGGTGGACGCGCGATGCACGCCCAACGCGTCGATGGCTAACACCATCAGCGTTGTCGCACCAGACGTGTAGACTTGGAATCGCTCGTTGTTGATCGTCTGAATGCCACTGGGCAGCCAGCCGTTGCCGATGCGCAGGTTGTCGTTGCCGTCGCGGCGGACCATCAAGCGGTTTTGATGATCTGTTACGTCTTGTACGGCCTCGACGTGCAGGTGCAAGACGTTTGAGCCGCTGCCGGTAATGTCGATCATGTCGAGATTGGCTGGCTCATTTTCGGGGCGAATAGATCGCAGGTCGATCGTCGAACCTTGGCCGGCCAAAACGAGCGTGTTGGTGCCGCCCTCGCCATTGACTCGCGGCAGCGTGTCGTTGCTGTAATTGTCGCGCTGCAACGTGACGGTGTTATTGCCGTTGCCGGCGTTGATCGTCAGCGAGCGGTCGGGATCATTGAAATCGACCAACTCGCTGTCGCCGCTGGTGATTCGCGAGAGGCCGTCGTTGGGATTGCCGTTGTCGCCCAGCACAATGTTGTTGTTTGTGTCGTTGAACGAGAACACGCGGTCTGTGGCGTCCAGGTTATCGGTGATTGGTTCCAAGCCAGTGAAGGAGATCTCCATGTCAAAGTCGCTGTTGTCACTGATTGGTGTAACGGGGGGAACGTTACCGCGACCAAACACGCTCAAGTTGATATCGCCGCTGGACGCATTTTCCATGATGTAACTGACCTCGCCAAAATCGCGAGCGGGTTCTCCGGTAATGACAATCGATATGCCGTCGTTGCCGGGGCCGTTTCCGCCGTTGACCGCGAATACATCCGGCAGAACGCCCAACAAGCCTTGACCGAACCAATCTTCGTTCAATTCGATCGTCACATTGTCGCTGAGCGTGCCGCCATTGAAAGTAAAGTCGGTATTTGAAATCTTGCCCAGCGGAGTTCCGCCCAGTACGAACTCAACGTATTGATTGACGAGGCCGAGAGGGCTGGAAGGTGTAACCGGAGCAGCAAGTCTCGCAGTTAAATTATTGACGACATTCTGCGCATGAAATGTCAACCGATCACGAATTGGCTGCCCATCCGGGCCAATTCCACCACCATTGCCGTTAAAGTCGAAGAAGTAAGCCGGGCCACTATAATGGACGCTGATGTCGTCGCTTCCGCCGCTGGTTCCAAGAATGGAAATCGCTAGAAGGGGAGTCCCAGCCAGATTGGACATCGTAACCGAGTTGTTGCCACCTTGCAGGTTCAGGTCAACGTTTTCAATGGCATCCATCAGCATGCCAATGGGACTGATCGGCGGGATACTGATTTCCCCACCAATCCGGTTCATTCCGTCATTGCTGATCTGAACCGTGACTCCATCATCGGTCGCGTTCATGATTGCCTTGTCGGTGCCGCCTCCACCGTTGGCTGTCGAACCGTCAAAAAGATTGAACGTGTCGTTTCCGAGATTGCCGGTCAGCGTGTTGTCACCACGACCACCGTCGATGAAATCGTTTCCCGCACCGCCAATGCCGATGTCGTTGCCATCTCCCAATAACAGTTCGAGATCAATTCCCGCAGCGATGTTGCTGAAATCGAACGTGTTCGCCAGATCGTCGCCGCGGGCCCGAATACCTTCGATGCCCGTGAACGTGATCGTATCGGGCAGAACTGTTCCATTAGAGATCGTCGAACCGTTGCCCGTGATGTTCCCTCCCGGCGCTCTGACGCCCACGTCGATAATTTCCAGACCGAGACTGCCCGTGATGTTATGGTCGCCGTCGGCTGCGTGAATGACCGTAGTAACTTGATTCACAACGGGCGACGAGAAGAGAGGCAGGCCGTGCAGCGGCAACTGGGGATTGAGGCCGCTCAGATCCAGATCTGCGTTGCGAGGCAGGAAGAATTCAAGCTGCGAGATCAGATCCTCGTCCTGCGTAAACACCGTGTTGTTGCTTTGATCTTTGACAACCAGGTTTCCATTCTCAAACGACACGGTCAACGTCTCACCTTCTTCCGTCGGCAGATGCACTTCGGCCACGCCAAATTCGAACGCACCGATGTCGGTGATCGCCGTGCCATTCATGTCGCCGTCGACTGGTCGAGGCAAACCACGTTGGTCCGTTGGCAAACCACGTTCGTCGGTGATCAGCGGGATGGAGTCGCGGCCGGTGTCGATCGCGGGGCTGTTTTCTAGCAACGCATGCGTCAACGTCGCGCCACCGTTGTCGGCCAGTGGGCCCAGCAGCGGATTGATGGTCGCTGTCGACCAGGTGCCCGCTCCGCCAAATCCAAGCTGACCAGTCGTTCCGTTGAGAGTGAAGGAATTGAGTTCGTCTAGATCGGAACTGCCCGACTGGTCCACGTCGACGGTTACTGTGTGTTGCCCCGCGACGGCCGCAAATCCCGGAACACCCACAATCGTGATGGTGTCGCCGTCACTCAACCCGTGTGCGGGGGCGACGACCGTGATGTCCTTGCTGGGCTGGCCGACCGCCGAGAGGATCACACCGCTCATGCCACCGACCTGGTCCTGCATCACTCCGTTGAGGAACCCGAATTGGACGTTTTCGAGGTTGTAACTGCCGGCGGCGGCAAACGCCATCGCAGAATCGACGCCAACCGCTTCGAGCATCGCATCGGTGATCTGTCCTGTCGCGTTACCGATGAAATTGCCGCCGCTGCTTAAGAAAGCACCGGAAATGTCGTGGCCTTGCAGCGGGTCGTTGATGTCCGAGATTGGCGCTGGCGAAGCGACGTTGGTCAACGTGTTGCCGGCGATAATCGTGTTTTGAACGATTGCCAATCCAGCGTCAGGGATGCCGTTGTTGTCAGCGTCCTGTGTCGTCAAACGTGTCATGAAACCGCCCGCGTTGTCGTCCGCCGCGTCCGTGGCGCTATTGTTGGTGATCGTGGCGTTGATGACACTCAGAATCGAGCTGGCAAGATTCGCAATGCCGCCGCCATTGGCCGCTTGGTTTCCGGAAAACGTGCTGTTGAAAACGACTCCCGCGCCACTCGATACGTTGACCGTGCCGTTCGATTCGTTGATCATGACGCTCGATTCGTTGACCATGCCGCCGCCAAATCCAGCGCCGGTGTTGTTCGACAGAGTCGAGTTTCCGACAAGCGCGACGCCGCCTTCATTCATCAAGCCACCACCGTCGTCGGCGTTGTTGTTGTCCAGAGTCGTGCCGGTCATCAGCAGAATTCCTTTTTCGTTGCCAATGCCGCCGCCATCTTCTCCGGCCGTGTTCTGACTGATCGCACTGCGAACGCTGGTCATGAATCCATCACCACCAAGTTGCAATTCGTTGGAAATGCCTTGGATGATCGTTCGAGCATCGGTGATATCCTGCAGCGTAACGCCGTCGGCAAACGAGTCGGCGATTGTCTTTAGTTGTGTGGCGATGGACGAAAACGTGTCGTCTTCATAGTTCGAGGTTGAAAAGCTTCCCATGTTATAAACACCGCCACCGGGACCTTGTTGAGCGGTACTGCCACCGACGGCTGATGCCAGTAACAACAGTCGGCCGCGATTTCGCACGGCTCCGCCCGCTTCGTCCGCGCCAGTGACTTGGCCGTTTTGAACCGTCGCGTTGGCGATCACGAGCGACGCGCCCGGATGGATGTCGAACACTCGGTCGATGTTTCCCGCATCGATAAACGTTTGCCCGACACCCGCTCCAAAGATGATGACTGTCTGAGCCGAGCCGTTGTCTCGCGTAATGTCCAGGTCGCCCGCTGCATTGGTGTCGTCCGCGCCGGCGAGCGTGAGATTGAAATTGCCCGCTTGCAGCGTGATCGTGTCGACCATGTCCGAGTTTGCATTCGCCTGTGTGATCGCGTCACGAATCGATCCGGCCGCACCATCCGCTACTCCCCCAGCGAGATTGAAATTGGCCAACATCGTTCGAGATTCCAAAGGCTCAACTGCGAAGGAACGTCGCAAAGGGCGGCGCGTTTTAGTCGTTTTACGGATAGTTGTGTTTTGTTGAGTCATGGTGTTGGTCCTAAGGGAATTGAAGGAGGCAATAATTCGGAGAATGGGGAGGTGGTGAATCGTCAGCGATCAAAACTAACGCGTTAAAAGTCACATTTCCAGTACTTTCTGGGGGATATTAATGACAGGTCGTTCGCACAAGTGGCAAGGTCTTCCTAATCAGCACAGTTTGAATTGACGATTCGCAAACGCGGACTTAGCCGCTACCAAGTTCTTCGCAAAGGCGCCACACGATTTTTCTAAGGACAGCCAGAGTTGCCAAAAACGACACTAGTAACGTGTTTTGCGAAACATCATCTCCAACAGAGCCTGGACTCGCTAAACATATCTGGAATCCGTGCCGATTGTATGGATTAGGACACATATTCTTCCGCAACGTCCTTCCTCATCCCACTAATCCCACCGTCCGGTACAAACGTTCATGGTTCCAAGGCCCCAAGGTCAATCGATCTGTTTGTTGCGAATCGTGTGCGTCTGGTCACTCGCTGTTCTGGTGGCACATGTCCAGCCTTCGAAACTTGGAGCTTCAGACGTCGTTTCGATGGAAGATTGCATAGCGATCGCGCTGGTCAACCAACCGGTCGTGCGGGCCCGACAATCGCAAATCGGCGCGGCCGTCGAGCAGAGCAACATTGCTCAATCCAATTTGTATCCGCAGATCAATTTCTCGATGCGATACACCGCGATCGACGAACCGCGGAGCGTCGATCTGGCGGATGCCTTTTCTGGAAATGTGGCCGACGTGTTTTCCGACGCGGCCGCCTACTTTGCCATTGCCAAAGCAGCCGGCAGTTTCGGAGCGCTCGACCCAATCGATCCGAACGTGGCACCGTTCACGACGGTAAAACAAATCGCGCTGGACAGCCTCAACAGCGTGCAGGCAAACATCCTGGGCGAGAACTTTTTGACCACTCAGTTATTGCTCGTCCAACCGCTGTGGACGGGCGGCAAGATCACTAGCCGTACTCAACAGGCGGAACTCGGCATCGGTGCCGCCCGTCAAGACTTGCGAAAGACGCGACAGGTTCTGCGATTCAACGTCAGCCGCGCGTACCTGGCGATTCTGTTGTCCCAGCAATTGACACTCGTCGCCGAGGACGCCACGGGCCACGCTCGTGCGATCGAGCGGCTGGCACAAGCCTTGGTGGACGATGGCGATGAAACCATCACGACAGCCGACGTGCATCGAGCCCGCGCCTTTCGTTTGTTTTTTCAAGAACAGCACGTGAACGTCCAGCGGCAAATCGCTCGGGCCTACACCAAGTTGAAGCTGGCGATGGGCATGGATCAGGAGGCCGAGGTTCAAGTCGCTGACCGGCGACTGCCTTACACCAGCCGCAACGTGCAATGGGAAGTTGTCCGCGACATGGCAGTCAGCCAACGGCCCGAAATCATCAAGACTCGCATCGGCATACAGTTCGCGAATCTGGAACGACGGGCGGCTCGGGCCGAATTCGCTCCGAACATCTCAATGTTTGGCAGCCTGAATTCGATTCACGACGATCAAGACTTCGCAAATCCAAATGACAGCGAGGAATGGATGGTTGGCGTAAGTGCTGAAGTGTCGCTCTACGCGGGAGGACGCCGTTTGGCCGAGAATCGCCGTGCCGGTCACTTGCAAGCCGCCGCTCGCAGACAGCGCGAACTGGCGATGTTGTCCGTCATTCAGGAAGTGCGCGATGCCTTTTTAGAATACCAGCAGATGCAAGATCGGCTGAACGTCGCCGAAAAGGCCGTCGATTCCGCAACACAGGCACTAGAATCCTTCGACGATCTGTACAAAGGTGACCTGCTTACGGACGAGGAGATGCCCAAGTATTTCGAAAACTCACTTTCGACGCGATTCTTGCTGGCGGCGGCGCAGGCAAAGTATTATCAAGTGTTGTTCGGCTATAATCTTGCTGTGGCCCGGTTGCGATTGGTAACGGCCAGTGATGAAGTTCCGACCGTTGATGATGTGGACGCAAATGATGTCGAAGAACTGCCTGCTGAAGTCTTCCTTCCCGCTGCTCCTGTTCGTCCTGTCATGCGACATGACCATCGTCACCGCGGTCCAGGCCGAGGACCCTCTGAAGCTTCGTGTTTTTTCGAGCCTGATGACGGGCGTTCGCAAGTCGCAGGCCGAGTCGGCAACGCGGCCCATGATCGAACTGCTGTCGCGCAAGGTCGGTTATCCAATTGAACACGATTTTTCTGACGGGCAGGGTTCGCAAGACCTGTTGACGTTCGGCAAGGAATTGCAGGACGGCAAGGCGCACTTGGGCGTGATGTGGGGCACGGAATTCGGGCTGCTCAAATCGCGCTACAACGAGCTGGAGCCGCTGGTCATGTGCCTGCTGGGAACAGACCTGTTCAACGCCGCTCAACTGATGGTCCGCAAAAATGGTGACGCCCCCGTTCCCAATCTCGACGATCTCAAAGGCCGCACATTGGTTTCCATGCGGCGCACGCCCATCACCAACCGGCTGTATCTGGATAAGTTGAAACTCGAAAAGGGAAACGCGTTCTTTCAGTTCGAAGCGAAGCCGCGATCGACGTCCAAAGAAGCAATCCTGGCGATTCGCAATGACGAATCGGATCAGCTTGTGCTGCTCATCGACCTCTATGCTTTTGTCCGCTTTGGCCGCACGCATCCTAAGATCACGGGCGACCTGGTGATGATCGAGCGGTCGTCCTACTTTCCGGCTCCGACGATCGTCGGCAATCCGCGCGTCGTGCGCAAGTTGAACGCGGAGCTTTGGTCGCGGCTGACGAAAGAACTGACCGGGATTCACAACTCGGCGGAAGGCCGGCAATTGGTCTCGTTTTGGCGATTCGACAGCTTCCGAGCCCCCGACTCGAAGTTTCGCGAACTCGCCAAGTCGACGGCCGAAGCGTATCAACAGTTTTTGACTGAGGATTAAGCTGGGCGATCACTTCAAGCGCAGTTTCCCGCCGTTGCTCAAATCCAGGCGGTCCTCGCGTTCTTCCCACCACTTCTTCCATCGCACGAATTCTTGTTGACGCATTTCGTCGTCCGCGTCAATTTTGGGAGCATCCATGTTCTCCAGCATAACCGCCAGAAACTTGGTTGCCGTCGTCCGTTTCTCAATGGATGCATCGCCCGCAATCGTGCCGGCGAGCATCGGAATAATCCGTCGGCAGGCGGCGATCACTTTGGTTTTGTCATGCATCGTGGCAAACTCAAACACCAGGCGATCGGGCGGGACCGGCAATGCTTCATGCACCGTTGCCGTATTCTGCGACACGTAGTCCACAAACTTGTCAAAGATAACATCGGCATCGCGAGTGTGATTGACGAAACTCGTTTGGATCGATCCGACCGCAAATGCGGCGATATCCGGGTCGCGAAGAAATGGAAACGCGACGTCGATATCTTGTGAGTCCGCAAGAATGCCGAGTTGGCCAAGCGACGCATTGATCAGCCGCTGGGGTTGATCGATGGTGGGGTCCAACAACAACTTCGTCACGTTTCGCACTTGGCCAGCGGACAGTTCGCTTGCTCCGGGACGACTCGCAATGCGGCCGCTGTTTTCGATCGCGGCCTCGCGCAGGTTCAAAATCTCTTCCGGATCGATCGCCAGGCTCAACAACGTTTCGAGACTTTTCTCGTCACCCAGTTGGCCCAGCACGTCGGCTGCCGCGATCCGCGTAAAGAAGGATTCCGATTCCGTCAGCACCCTTCGCACATGTTGGATCGGGTCGTCGCTATCTGATGTGCGATCGCCGTGTCCTTCGTACAAGTTCCCAAACGACCGAATCACAGTGTCGAGCATTTCGGGATCTTCCAGCCGTTGCTCGTTTTCGAGCAGATGCACGACGGTGGCATAACCACGAGACCGACGTTGGGAACCGAGCGTCCAAATTTCCCCGATTCCTTGTACCAGATATTCCAGCTCGAAAGTCCAACGTATCTCCGCGTTCGCATTGGTATCAAAGTCGACAATTTCGCCGAGGCGGAGTTCAACGGCATCGCAAATGGCATCGACGCGTTGTATTCCAGCTTTCCGCGCATAAGGGACGAGCCCCTCCACGGCCGATGTCTTCACGTCTTCGTTGAAACTGGCCTGAAGAATCCGGAGCAGGCCTGGTGGATCGACTCGGCCAAGCACATCGGTTGTTGTGGCGACCAACGATTCGTTTGCATGCTCCTTCATCAAAATGACCAGTCGCTGGACCACGCTGGGTGGACTTGCGACAAGATCGATGGAATCAAAATAGTACAACAGCAATCTTGTCAATTCATCACTCGTCGGCTGAGCAAGCACTTGTTCGGCGAATGCGATCACGTCGACAGGCGCAACGAGGCGCGAGTAGTATTGGAAAAGTTGCGCCTCGTTGTCTGTGTGGCTCAAATCCGCGTCGTGCAAAAACTGAACGAGGCGTGGGGCCAATTCCGTCACTTTTTGATCCGCGGCCTGGCCTATTTCGCCGGCCAGCGCTTGTTCTGCCAGCGTCGACAGCGCGAGTTCGCGAATGCGCGCGTCGGATTCCCGATCGATTGCCTGGACGACGCGCTGCCACAATGTGTCGTCCCATTCTAGTTTTTCAAAAGCTGCAAATCGCTGCTCATACGGCACATTGGAATCCAAAAACGTGTCGATCGGCGGCCGGTCCCGTGGCAAAGACGCGTACAACCCGGCAACAATCAGACACAGGATCACGGCACCAACGCCCAGCCGCGCGGCATGCACCCACCATGCACGACTCATCATTTGTCGCTCGACGTCGGTCCAGCGGCGCGCGGACAACGTGGCGATCCACACGCACTCCCACGGCGACGGCAGAAATCGATTTTCGCGCCGCGGATTCCACTGCGCGGCGCGTTGCTCCAGTCGCAATTGAGCCCGGCCACGCCACGTCTCGCGCTGCTTTTGCGTAAGCCAGGACCGCAACGAGGGCACCAAAAAATCATGCGTCAGTTGGTACGACGCGTTCTCTTCACCCCCGTCTTCTTGAACATCCAGCGGCGTAATCAATCGAAGGTCGCCGTCCAGTATCCTCAGCAACTCGTCGAAATCGGCGCGGTTCTCCGCATATTCCGAGACCACCAGTAATTCGTCAACCGACTTCTTCTGGCCTTTGATGTCCGTACTTTCACCGGAGGGCAACAGAACCTGCAGGACACGCTGCGCGGCGGCGGCGTGACGCCGGTGTGCAAGCGGCGCGGTCCGCGATGAAAACGTGCTCTCCAAGAATTCAACACCGACGCCTTCCGTCCCGCCAACTTCGCGAAGCGTCGTGGGTGTCCACGGTTTGCTCTTTAGCATTTCGGCGATCAAACTGAGTTGCACCGGAACCACCGCCCCTTCGACCACCAGTCCAGCGACACATCGTTTGAGGAATTGCTTATTCTCGTGTGTCCAGTCGTCTTCTTTCTCTGGCAGGCGGCCATACGCCTGGCCAAATTTGGCCAGCACCGAGATCGCGTGGGGCACGTGAAACAGATCCACGGCTGTGCTGTTTTGCCCGTCGACCAAGCGTACTTCGACCTCGCGCATAAAGCGCGTCAGCCCCATCCAAAAGTCGTCTCGAACCATCAGGATCGCTTGCAGATGCACGCCGTCACAGTGGCGCAAGGCTTCGACAAGTTCGCGCCGGTCTTCGCTGCCCTTAGCGTGCAGCCATTGCTCGAATTGGTCCAGCACGATGACAAGTTTGGCGGTCGCGGACACCGTCCCGCGTTCGCGCAGCAGCGACATCGTGTCGATCAGGCCCACGTTGCTGGGCAACGACGGAATGCGGCGGCGCAACAACGTTAACAAGCTCTGCTCGGTCCCTTCGGGCGTGGCTTCTAGATAGACGGGCTCGACCGCGTCGGAAAGATGCGGCAACAAACCGGCTTTGACGAACGATGATTTTCCGCAGCCTGACGGGCCATAAATCACGCCCACACGAAACGTCTCTTCGACTTCGCGTTCCTCGATCTTCGTTTTCCAGAACCGCAAACTCTCCGGCTGGCCGAATTGATCGGTCGGTCCCGGCAGCAATTGCAAAAAGAACGCCGCGTCGTGAGCGTCGAATGACCGTAGCCCTTTGGGAATGACGGGTGCCAAGGGACCAGCATCGGCTGTTGGTGTTTGAATAGTGGCTTTGGACGTGGTCGGCACCTGGCCCGACTGAGTGCTGCCGTGGAGTGTCTTCCAATCGCGAAGATCGTTGGCCAGATCCATGGCCGTCATATAACGGTCGTTCATTCGCTTGGCCAGACACTTTAAGCAGATGCGTTCCAGAGACGCGGGAATTTCTTCATCGATTTGCCGCAACGGTTTGGGCTCGCGGTTCAGAATCTCGTCAAAAATGGCATTTACGTTTTCGCCACGGAACGGGCGTTGCTTGGACAGCGCTTCGTACAACATCATGCCGATCGCCCAAATGTCCGTGCGGCCATCCAGTCGATGTGATTCACCTCGAACTTGTTCAGGTGCCATATAGTGCGGCGTCCCGGCAAATTCACCAACGCGAATTCGTTGGCGGCTTTCGTGCAAGGCCAGACCAAAGTCGACCACGCGTGGATGCCCCTGCGAATCGATCAACACGTTGCTCGGCTTGAGATCCCGATGCACGATGGCACTCTTATGTGCAAACTGCATCGCGTCAGAAATGGCGATGAAGATGTCGACAATTTGCGTAGGCGAATGGGATTGGGAAGCCAGGGCTTGCTTCAGCGATCCGCCTTCGACCAATTCCATGACCAGGTATTGCACGCCGTCCGCTTCGCCCGCGTCCATCGCACGGACGATGTTGGGATGCTCCAACTGGCCGACCGCGAACATCTCTCGCTTGAATTGAGCGACCGCCTCGGCGTCTTTCATTCGGTCGGCCGACATCAGTTTCAGGGCCACCGACTTGCCCAGTTTCGTGTGATTTGCGCGATAGACCGCCCCCATGCCACCCTCGCCAATCTTGTCCAGCAATTCATAATCACGAATCACCTGCGCGCCGCTGGGCAGCGGATCGCCACTCGAAAAATCGCCAACCAACGTCGCGTCAATGGCGGCGATTTCGGCCGCCAAATCGACCGCCCGATCGTGGCTGGGTTCGTTCGCAAACGGTTCGTCCGGGCGTTTCGAACGCAAGCGATTGAGCACATCGTCGCTGCTGGCTGCCTCCAACTCTTCAATTTTTGTTTCGCACATCTGGCAAGAATCCAAATGGCGCGCCAGGTCGCTGGCCAAAGAGTCGTCCAGCGTGCCGGAAACATAGCTGGCAAGTTGTTCATCGGTGGGACAACGATTGAGATTCACGATCGCAGTACGCCGGTCCGTGTGAGGAACGTGGGGCTATAAATTCTCGTCAACAAGTTGCTCGCGAAGACGTTTTAGCACACGATATTTCGCTTGCCGGACAGCTCGCTTGGTCATCGACAAATCGTCGGCAATTTCGCTTGTGGGCCGGCCGTCCACCGTGGTTCGCCAAAACGCTTGCCAGGTGCGGTCCTCGAATTCCACGCGGATCAAGTCCAGCACACGGTACAGCAGCACGCCCAGCACATCGAACCCGCCCGAGGCTTCGAACTCTTTTTCATGCTCGGGAAGAAAAGCGACTTGATGCAGTTGTTCGTGAATGTCGGTGCCGCCAGTCATTGTGGGCACGGCGGCATCTTTTCGAAAGTGGTCCGTCAGTTTATGCCGGGTCACGCCGTAAAGCCAGCCGCGAAAACTCTTGAACTTGGAATCGCGGCGAAAGTTGTGGATCGTCATTGAGACACCGCGAAAGACCTCTTGAACAACATCCGCGGCGTCGTCATTTTGCAAACCCGCGTGTCGCGCCCAACTGTAAACCAACGGTGCATAGAGCTTTGCAAATCGCTGCCAAGCCTCGGGCTCCGAACGACGCACGCACTCCACGAGGCTGGACGAAGTCGCACTCATGCCGGAGATGGTGTCGGGATTCATAGAGGAGCGTCGGTTTGAACTGGCGGAGAAACAGCGGTAACATCACGCTATCAAGCCAACTGCCCCCCTGCAAGAGTGAGATTCTTGTGTTTCGAGGATTGGGCACAATCGGATCGCCCGGCGTGCCGAATTTGACGGTTGCGAAATGGCTGCCAACACATTGTTGAGATGACGGCGACAAACCAAGTCTTCATTGAAATGGCTCGCACCAGAATCGTGCACTGCCTCATCATGCATGGATCACTGGACTGTGTTGCGCCTCAGCCTTTGACTTGGAAGTTCCAGTCAAGCCGACGTGACCAATGAAGTTCCCATGGTTACTCCTGGAGCGGGCAGAGTGCTTTCGCCCATCAGGAATTCGTCGATCGATCGGGCCGCGCCGCGGCCTTCGTTGATGGCCCAGACGACCAGCGATTGGCCCCGGCGGCAGTCGCCGGCTGCGAAGACTCGTTCGATATTCGTGGCGAAGCTGCCATGGTCGGCTTGGTAGGTTTCCCAGTTGCCGCGCGGGTTTTGCATTTCTAGACCGAGCATCTCGCCGGCAGATTTCTCAGGGCCGAGGAATCCCGTTGCGAGCAAAACCAAATCGGCGGGCCAATCTTTTTGACTGCCTTCAACTTCGCTGAACGGAGCTTTCTCAGCCGGTGTCGACCAATCAACTTCGACGGTACGAACGCCCTTCACGTGCCCGTTTCCGTCACCGATGAACGCCTTGGTCAGGATGTGATAGGTTCGCGGGTCATCACCGAATTTGACAGCCGTTTCGGTGTGCGAATAATCAACACGAAAAATGCGTGGCCAGGTCGGCCATGGGTTGTTGTCCGCGCGGTCGGCCGGTGGTTTATCCAGCAACTCGAAATTGGCCACGCTCTTGCAACCATGTCGCAGCGACGTGCCGATGCAATCCGCTCCTGTGTCACCACCGCCGATGACGATGACATCCTTATCCTTGGCCGACAGGTAACTGCCGTCAGCCAATTCCGAATCCAACAGGCTCTTGGTGTTGCGGGTCAGAAAATCCATCGCGAAATGAATGCCCTTCAGGTCGCGGCCTTCGCATCTTGCCGTTGGATCGAATGGACGCGTTGCACCGGTGGCCATCAGCAACGCGTCGTTTTCGTCCAACAGTTGCTGTGGATCGATGTACTGCACGTCGCAGCCGCGCTGTTCCATAATCTGTGTCATGTGGCCGGATGCGAACTCTTCTTTTGTTCCGACGTGGGCGTTTGTGACAAACCTGACGCCTTCCTCTTTGAGCAAGTTGACTCGCCGCTGGACAACGCCTTTGTCGAGTTTCATGTTGGGGATGCCGTACATCAGCAAACCGCCAATGCGATCGGCTCGCTCGTAGACGGCCACCTCGTGCCCGGCTTTGTTCAACTGAGCCGCCGCGGCAAGTCCCGCGGGTCCGGAGCCGACGATCGCAACTTTCTTTCCCGTTCGAGCCGCAGGCGGTTTTGCCGTAACCCAACCTTGCTCGAAACCGCGATCGACAATGGCGTTTTCGATGTTCTTGATCGTGACCGGCGGATCGGTGATTCCCAGCACGCATGCGCCTTCGCACGGAGCGGGACAGGTGCGACCGGTAAACTCCGGAAAATTATTCGTTTTGTGCAGCCGGTCCAGTGCTTCACGCCATTGATCGCGATAGACCAGGTCGTTCCATTCCGGGACCAAATTGTCGATCGGACAACCATGATTCGACTGGCAAAACGGCACACCGCAGTCCATGCAGCGAGCGCCTTGAGTCTGCAGATGCTCGACGACTGGCAACGTAAAGATTTCACCAAAATCTTCCAGCCGCTCCAACTCTGGGCGATACGGTACCGGCTGTCGTTCAAATTCCTTAAATCCAGTTGGCTTTCCCATATTTCTGTCTCAATAAAACGTTTTGCATTTCCGACCCCTGCTTCCTCGTGAAGCAGGTGAATCAGTCTAGCAGTTAGAGATTTCTTCGATATTTTCAAAGGTCCCCTGCCAGCTCGTCTGGCAGGTGAATAAGTTTCGAAACTGCTTCACTTGTCAGACAAGCTGACAAGGGTCGTGTGTTTTACGGTCCTGTGTTGCTAACTAATGAAACTCTTGAACCCGCCTGGCGAGCAGGCAGGGGTGGTAATCCGGCTATGCCTGGGCAACTTCTTCGACTTGTGGTTCTTTTGCTTTTTGTGCCAGCAGGACGCGTTTGTAATCTGTTGGCATCACTTTGACGAACTGGTCCAAAATGTCCGGCCATCCGTCGAGTACGCGCCCGGCGACGGCCGACCCCGTGTATTCGAGGTGCAACTCAATCATGCCGCGCAACTCGGCGATGTCTTCGTGTTGCTCCACCTTTTCCAACTCGACCATGCCCAAGTTACAGTTCAGATTGAAGTCCTCCCAGGCGTCCCAGACATAGGCAATGCCGCCAGACATGCCTGCCGCAAAGTTGCGACCCGTCGGGCCAAGGATGATTGCCCGGCCGCCCGTCATGTATTCGCACGCGTGATCCCCCACGCCTTCGATCACGGCCCAAGCGCCGCTGTTGCGAACGCAAAATCGTTCCGCTGCCGTGCCACGGAAGAACGCTTGACCACCAGTGGCTCCGTACAGCACAACATTGCCAACGATAATGTTTTCTTCCGCGACAAACGAACTTTCCTTGGGTGGATAGATGATCAACCGACCGCCGGAAAGCCCCTTGCCGACATAGTCGTTCGCGTCGCCTTCCAGCTCGATCGTCACTCCGCTGGCGAGAAACGCGCCGAGACTCTGCCCGGCCGAGCCGTTGAACTTGATGTGGATGGTGTCGTCCGGCAGGCCGTCTACGCCCCACTTCTTGGTAAGCTCGTGGCTCAAAATCGTTCCGACGGTTCGATTTGTGTTGATGATCGGCAATTCAATCTCAACCTCTTTGCCGCGCTGGATGGCGCTTTCGCACAAGCCGAGCAAGTGCGTGTTGTCCAAAGCTAAATCCAAGCCGTGATCCTGCGACATAATGCACCGAACCTCGACGTTTTCGCGTGGTTTTTGAGCGGGTGCCAAAATGGGCGTCAGATCGAGTCCGTCCGCCTTCCAATGTTCGATCGCGTCTTCGGCGTCCAGCACGTCGACGCGCCCGATCATGTCGTCCATGGTTCGGAAGCCAAGTTGAGCCATCAGTTGGCGAGCTTCTTCGGCTACGAGGAACAGGTAGTTGACGACGTGTTCTGGTTTGCCGGTGAATTTCTCGTGCAGATCAGGGTCCTGAGTCGCGATGCCAACAGGACACGTGTTCAAATGACACTTACGCATCATGATGCAACCCAGCGTGATCAGCGGAGCGGTCGAGAAGCCCATCTCTTCGGCACCCAGCAGCGCCGCAATGACCACGTCGCGGCCGGTCTTCAAACCTCCGTCGGTCTGCAGCACAACGCGGCTGCGAAGATCGTTCAGCACGAGGGTCTGATGTGTTTCCGCGATGCCCAACTCCCACGGCAATCCCGCATGTTTGATGCTAGTCAGCGGCGAGGCTCCCGTACCGCCCGTATCGCCGGAAATCAAAATGTGATCCGCATACGCTTTGGCGACACCGGAAGCAACCGTTCCGACGCCGACCTCGGAAACAAGCTTCACACTGACTCGTGCCGAAGGGTTCGAGTTTTTCAAGTCGTGAATCAATTGCTTGAGATCTTCGATCGAATAGATGTCGTGATGCGGCGGCGGACTGATGAGTCCCACACCGGGCGTTGAATGACGAATGCGGGCGATGTTCTCGTCAACTTTGCGTCCGGGCAACTCGCCGCCTTCGCCAGGCTTGGCTCCCTGCGAAATCTTGATCTGTAATTCGTCGGCGTTCGTCAAATACCAGGCCGTCACACCGAACCGTCCCGAGGCAACTTGCTTGATCGCCGATCGTTTTGAATCTCCGTTGGGCAGCGGATTAAATCGTTCCGGATCTTCGCCGCCTTCGCCCGTGTTGCTCTTGCCGCCGACTCGATTCATGGCGATGGCGAGCGTCTCGTGAGCTTTGGCTGAGATGGAACCAAAACTCATGGCACCCGTACAGAATCGTTTGACGATTTCTTTCGCGGGCTCAACTTCGTCCAGCGGAATCGGTCCGCCGTTGACGTTTTCCTTGAACTTCAAAAGGCCTCGCAATGCTGCCGCGGCCTTGGCACTTTGATTCGCGTGTTTGGAAAAACGCCAGTACGCGTCTTCGTCGTTTGCGCGTGCGGCAACCTGGACGTCTGCAATGGCCATCGGGTCCCACATGTGACGTTCGCCTTCGGCACGCCAGTGGAAATCGCCGGGGTTGGGCAACGCGTTCAAACGATCGTTCTCGTCGGCGGGGTAACCCAACGCGTGCCGCCGCAGCGATTCTTCCGCCAAAACTTGGAAATCGACGCCTTGCACACGACTTGCCGTGCCAGCGAAACATCGATCCACCACTTCGTCCCGCAGACCAAGCGCCTCGAAGATCTGGGCACCTTTGTACGACTGCAAAGTCGAAATGCCCATTTTGGCCATGACTTTCAACATGCCTTTCGCGACACCCTTGCGATACGCAGCAACAATCTTGTCATCGTCGGTGAATTCATCCGCGTCGAGCAAATCGTCGCGGCGGGCTTGGAATAGCGACTCGAAGGCCAAATAAGGATTGATGGCGTCCGCTCCGTAGCCGACCAGCAAACAGTGATGATGCACTTCGCGTGCTTCGCCGGTTTCGAGCACAATGCCGATTCGAGTTCGTTTCGCTTGGTGGACCAAGTGATGATGGACACCGCCACACGCAATGAGCGAGCTCACGGGAACTCGATCCGCATTGATCTCGCGATCTGACAGCACGATCAGGCTGAATCCGTCGTCGATCGCGGCTTCGGCTTCGGCACAGATTCGATCGAGCGCAGCGGTCATGCCAGCCTTGCCTTCGCCGCGAGGGAAGGTGATGTCGATCGTCTTTGTTCGCCAGCCGCGATGGTCGAGATGTTTCAGTGCGGCGAGTTCTTCGTTGGTCAAAATCGGATGGGGAATGCGAAGCCGGTGGGCGTGTGCCTCGGACGTTTCCAGCAAGTTTTGCTCCGGACCAATGTAGCACTCCAGTGACATAATCACTTCTTCGCGAATCGAATCAATCGCGGGGTTGGTGACCTGGGCAAACAGTTGCTTGAAATAGTCGTACAGCATCCGCGGCTTGTCGGACAAACAGGCCAATGCCGCATCGTTGCCCATCGACCCGACGGGATCACGCTTCTCGTGGATCATCGGGATCAGCATAAACTGCATCGTCTCGGTCGTGTAGCCAAACGCCTGCATGCGGCCGAGCAACGTGTCGGGGGCAAAACCGTGCGGCTCATTTTCGGTGCGCAGATCGGCGAATTCGATCCGTTGATTGCGGAGCCATTTGGCGTAGGGCCGTCGGACGGCGAATTCGCTTTTGAGTTCCTCGTCGGGCACCAGGCGACCCTGTTCGAAATCGACCAGGAACATCCGGCCCGGTTGCAGGCGACCCTTTTCTTTGACCAATCTGGGGTCGACGGGCAAGACACCCGCTTCGCTGGCCATGATCACTCGGTCGTCGTGCGTGACGTAATAGCGGCTGGGTCGCAGGCCGTTGCGGTCCAGCACGCAACCAATGTAGTGCCCGTCGGTAAAGGCGATCGACGCCGGTCCGTCCCACGGTTCCATGACGCATGAATGATACTCGTAGAATGCCCGCTTGCTCTCCGGCATAGTTTCGTGCTTTTGCCACGCTTCGGGCACCATCATCATGACAGCTTCTTGCAAGGTGCGGCCGGTCATCAACAAGAATTCCAAAATATTGTCGAACGTGCCGGAGTCGGAACAATCGGGCTCGACAACCGGGAACAACTTGCTCAGTTCCTCGCCGAACAAATCACTGTCGACGACGCCTTCACGTGCTCGCATCCAGTTGATGTTGCCGCGCAGCGTATTGATCTCGCCGTTGTGCGACATAAAGCGGCACGGCTGTGCGCGGTCCCAACTTGGAAACGTGTTCGTCGAGAATCGCGAATGGACCATCGCCAAATGCGTGGTGAAATCGGGATCCGACAGATCGGGGTAATAAGGGATGACCTGACCGGACGTCAGCATTCCCTTGTAGATGATCACCTTGGTCGACAAGCTACAGATGTAGAACATCAACGCCTGCGACATCGACTCGTCACCTCGCAACAGATGGCTGGTCCGCTTGCGAATCAAATACAACTGGCGTTCGAATGCGTCACCTTCGAGGCCGTCGGCCGCGGCAATGAATAGCTGTTCGATATGTGGCTCGGCCGACCTCGCGGTGGGACCAACGTCTGCTGCGTCTGGATCTACGGGCACTTTGCGCCAGCCAACCAACCGCTGGCCTTGTTCGCTGATGATTTGGTTGACGGTCGACTTGCACTTTTCACGCTGGTCATCTTCCGTCGGCAAAAAAATGATCCCCGCGCCGAATTTGCCGGGTTCGGGCAAGTCCGTTTTGAGATCTTCCCGTGCGACCTTGGCCGAGAACTCGTGTGGCAGCGCGGTCAGAATTCCGGCACCGTCGCCCGTGTTGGCCTCGCAACCACACGCTCCGCGATGGTCCATGTTGCGCAGCGCAATGTCGGCGTCCTTCATGATCTGATGGCTACGCACGCCCTTAATGTGTGCGACGAATCCGACACCGCAACTATCTTTTTCGTTGGCGGGATCGTATAGGCCATGTTTTTCTGGAAATCCGTTTTTGACTTTGCGATTCATTTTGCTTCCGCTCATCTCATCAAAAAACTGAGTTTTGAGAACGCCGTGCAAGCGTGAGATTAAGTGCCGGTTTGCTCGGCAGTGTGTTTCGTTTTGCCGTTTCCGTTGGACTCATTGCTCGTCAGGCTGCCGTGATCGTTGCTCCCGTTTGGTGAGTCTTCCAATTGCGTAGAAGGGGGAACGTTGGATCTGTCTTGCAGCAGATGAATAAATCGCCGAGCGGTCTTGCCCAGCGTTTTTCCTCTTCGCTGGATGATTCCAACGGGGCGAATCAATTCGACCTCGGCCAGCGGGATCGCGACGAGCGTTCCGAGCTGTACTTCGCGATCCACCGTTGGCGAGGGCAACAAACTGATTCCGGCATCGATTTCGATCGCCCGCTTGAGTGTTTCGATGTTGTCGAACTCCATCGCCACGTTCATCTCGACGTTGTGATTAGCCAACGTCCGATCCAGTTCACGGCGGATTTTCAACTGACGATCGAAACTCACCAGGTCGTATCCGCCCAGATCTTCAAGGTGTAATTCCAAACGCTGCGCAATCGGATGTCCGGGTGAGCATACGACCACCATTGGCTCGTCGCGCCAAGGAGTTGCCACGACCGTGCGCGATGACTTTGCGTAACTGACCAGGCCGATATCCGCCTGATCACCTTCCACCAACTCGTAAACACGCTCCGGATGTTGATACTCCAGCCGCACATTGGCTTTCGGATTCTGACTCAAGAACTCTTGGACCAGGTGATTCAAATGGCTCAATCCAACCGAGTAAATCGATGCCACGCCAACTCGGCCGTCGACCTCTTGGTGCAACGTGCGAACTTCTTCCTCCAGGGCGGAATGGCGTTGGACAATTTTTCGACAGCCTTCGTAATAGACTTCCCCCTCTGGAGTCAAAACGAACGGGCGTTTTGAACGATCCAGAAGCTGCACACCCAGATGCTCCTCAAGCTGATGAACCACCTGACTGGCACCAGATTGTGAAATGCCATTCTCATCGGCCGCCCGCGAAAATGAGCGCCGTCCGACAATATCGCAGAACAATTTAAGGGACTTTAAGTGCATAGTTTTATGGCGATTCAACAACTTTTAAGCTGTCGGCGTTGGATAACTAATTCAAATGCAGCGAATAAACTAGATTAGAATAAGAAATGCCAGCGTAAATCAGCGGACCCTCGCAGTCAACAGCCCAGCAACGACAAGCGTAACACGTTGGGTCACTGAGGTTTGAGGTCGTCTAGTTCTGCTGCGCGGCGAAAATGAGCATCGGCCTCATCGGGTTTTCCCTGACGGCGCAGCAACTTGCCAAGCGCAACATCAATCTCACGAATCTCAGGATCAATCTTCAAGATTTGCCGTAATTGGTCGATGGCCCGTTGTTCGTAGCCGAGGTCCTTCAAATCCGTGGCATATCTGATGCGCCATTCGATGTTCTGATCGTCAATCCGAATCGCTTCTTCGTAACTTTGAAATGCTTCTTTGTCCTTGCCTAATTCAAACAGGGTGTGGCCGAGGCTGGCATGAGCCTTGGGATTGATTGCGTCCGCGGCGATTATCCTTCTTAGTTCTACTACCTGTGACTGAAACGTTTGACGTTCTTTGAGCCGGTCACGCCATCGTTGAGTTTCGGCCGCCGAGTCGGCCGGATAAGGCGGTGGCGGCGGTGAAAGAAATGCAGAGAAACTGACAGCCAATGCGAGGATTATCGCTCCGACTTTGAGTCGAAGTTGTTCACGCCAAGACGTTCCGAGCAGCCACACCAATCCGTTCGCCGTGAAGAGCATCCAGACCGGCATCATGCCAATTCGAAATCGCCCAAAGTTGTACGTGAGAAGTATCGAGAGTATGAATGCGATGACAAAACCGAGGGGCAACAGATGTTTCTTCAGTTGTCGAAAGGGAATACCAATGATCCCCAGCCCAACGATCCAGCCAAGACTTGGCAGCCAATATAGAACCGGTACAAATTCCTTCACCAGCGGATAGGCCGCCGAGTCGGGGCGTTCGTTGTCGTTAAGAAGGATGACTGTTTTTTTGATCGTCAGTTGCGCCGACCGCAGTGGATCGCTGGCCACATGGTACAACGCTTGGTTCATCCAATAACGGGATGATTGGCCATGCGTTAATTTCTTCCCTGTTCGGCGTTCGGCTTCGTCGCGAAAGTCCTGGTGTTCCAGGCCAACGGTCGGACGGCCAAATGGCGGTGGTCGCCAATAACCGTTGGCTTCGGGGCCGTGAGCAATGTACATCACTTCGCCTCCGCCCGCGGTCACGACAACGAATTCGCTGGCGACATGGAAATTCCGAATCGTTACCGGGATCACCATCAACAGCACGCTGGCTACCAAAATCGCTGCCTGCCGAAATTGAGCAGCAACGTTTAAATCCTTCGACTTCCCATACTCCCACAACGAGAATGCCAGTGGCACCAGCAACAGAATATGGCTCTCACGATTCAGGCAGGCCACACCAATCGCCGCGCCACTCAGCATCAACCACCGCAATCGGCCGTGGTCCGAAAAGCGAAGGGCAGCGTACAGCGAGACCATCGTCAACAACGGTGACAAGAATGACTTCATCACCATGCATTCGTAATACGCGAACGGCCCATAAACCGCGGCCAACAGCGCCGCCACGAATCCCGTGTGACGATTGAACAGCCGACATCCACAAAAGTAGACCAGCACGCTGGTGGCGATGCCCATCGACATCTGAATCGCCAAAATCCACGCCGTGTTGAGTCCCTGCGAATACATGATGCCCAACCCATAGGCATACAGCGGCCCTTGTTCAAACACGTCTTTGCCCAGCCAATCGCCGCCGGCAATTCTTTCGGCCCATTCGTGATAATAGATTTGATCGCCGATGTTGTATTCGAATAGCGGCGATGCAAGAAACTGAGCGTAGTAGACACCTTTGACGATCAATGCGACGAGAATCACAACGATCAGCAATCGGTCCTTCACCAACTGTTTGCTCAGGAGGTGAACGGAAGATAGTGGATGGTGTCCTGCCATTCTTCGGCTTCGGTTGCAGTCCAGACAAGTAATAAATCGTCGAGCAATTGCTGGAGTGAACAACTGCGGGTGACAAGTAGCACGCCACTTGTATGTTAGCTGGCGGCTTGATGTACACCAACGTGAGTTGGCATGGACGCCCGGTCGAGCGACACGACGATCCGTTTCTGTTGCTCACAAAATACGAGAAAATCAGAATCCGATGTCCCAAATCTCGGCATGTCGGTTTGTTTTGGTGCTTTGACCAAGGTGTCTGCAAATTGTTGGCGTTCGTCTTGGCTGGCGTAGACTAGCACAGCGGTATGAAAAACGACGGCTGGATTAATGGCATTTCAGCTAAGAAGCGAACGAACCAATCGTCGTTCGCAGTCTCGTGCGACAACTTGTAATAGTGATCAGAGTATCCTTCGCACTCGTCCACGGCAAACCGCCGGTACCGTTCCTTACCGCGCTGAACGTCGTTCAGCCAATCACACTCATTTCTTGTGACAGTCAATTGTTGCGAAAGGTATCGTCAGCTTAATCTCGCCATCTCGCTGGGCTTGACTGTCTAATTCTTTTTCAAGATCGCCAAATACCGACTGCCAATGGCTTGGCTCAAGGAGGTCTTTCCATGAGTCCAAAAACCAGTACTTGATGCAATGGTGGTTGAACATTGCTTCCGCATCAAGGTAACGCAGATAGAAGCTGTCCTGTTGGTTGTTTGCGATTTCAAACCCCGCTGTCGTCAGCCAAAAGTTGACCTGTGACACCGTGGGGCGTTTCTTCTGGATGTGCTCCTGCATGTTGACGACTTCGTCTGACAAGTCATGACGTTCGAGAACGGATTGAAAGACCTCATAAAACTCGAATATCGATTCTGGCAAATTGAACGTGAGCACAAACTGGGCTCCGCGCCGGCAAACACGGTGGCATTCCGAAAGTGACTGCTCAATGTCTTGAACGTTGTTGATGCCGTTGTTGGAAACCAGCAGGTCAAAGAATTCATTCTCAAAGGGCATGGCTTCCGCGACATTGGTGGAAACTTCGACGTTGGTGATCGCATACGTCTTCAGTTTAAACCCAACGCGCTCGACGGCTCGCTCCCACGGATCGATTCCATAGACTTTGCACGACGGCCCAAGTCGCGCAGCCAATTCGACTAACGGAAATCCCATTCCACAACCAATGTCCAGCACCTTTAGATTTGGCTTGAGCTGAATCGTATCCAAGAGCCGCATCCCAAACGGTGCCGACCACAACGGCAAGTCATCCGTGACGGATACCAGATCGAACGCATCGCGGTCAAATTCATGATTCAAATAGTTTGTCACGGGTTTTTCCTATTCGTTCTCACGCTCTTCGCCTGCGGAATACACTCCACAGGTCCTTCTGCCAAAAGGATGTCAGCATTCGCGAATCTCGCGTTCGAAAGGTAGCTCAGTTGCGCATCCACAGTTTCGTGGCAATCGTTTCCACCTTGTTTGCGTCGGCCGAAGCAATCGGCATTCAGATGAATCCATCCGTTCATCGTCTCGTGCATCGAGTCTGACACCAATCAGTCGGAAATCAGCCGTCGCATGTGCTCCGCCCAGGCACAAAGCCCCAACAAGCCGGACTTCATCACCGTTGATCAAGAGTCGCCCGCCGACAAGCGATCGGAACGCGCGGGCATAGAAACCATGCTTTCGTCGGCACCAAGGTCAGGTTCATCGCATCCAATGTGAGTTTAATGATTCGTAGTTGGGTTGTTCAAGTGAAGACACATCATCCGCTTCAGCGTGATGAATTGTCTGCCAGGATCGGCAAATAGCGGTAATAGATTTCCAGGCAAAGCGTTGCCATGGCCGTGCTGTAGACGCGACCGCCGCAGCCGCCCCAGACGGTCGCTGGGGCCCAACTCCCAGCGTTGTCGCCTGTCGTTTGTTGCAGGCCGACGAGTTGCCGCTTCATGGCTGCGTTCCAAGACGTCCACCGCTCGCCGCCCGACTGGAACATCGCCATCGTGCCGTAGTACCAATAGTAAAGATTCGGTGTGCCGCTTCGCGGAAGGTCTTGCCCGATGTAGCTGGTCGCTTCGTCTACCAGGCGTGGGTCGGTGGCGGTGCCAAGCAAATATCGGCTCATCAATGACTCGGCGGTCATCGTTCGATTGACTCTTTCCCGCGAACTGTATCGGGCCAATCCGCCATAGTTGCCGGCGGAAACCGAGTTGATGAATCGCAGCATGCCCGCGCGGGTGCGTGTCGGGATTTTGATGCCGCCCATCTCGGCACTCTTCAGCGCCATGACCTGCCAGCCGAACTGACTCATGTCGCCCGGATCGCCGGGACGGTATCGCCAGCCGCCAGTAGTCGTGTCTTGCGAGTCGACCGTGTACTTGACGGCCCGTTCCACAAAGGGCCGAATGCGGCGGTCGCCGGTGATGGCATATGCCTCGCTGATTGCCAGCATCGCCATGCCGTGGCAATACATCGCGGCAAACAAACGAGCATCGCCAGCGAGATTGCCATTACTTTTTTGAGTACGCAAAAGGAACTCCAGGCCACGCTGCACATTCTTGCGATACTCGCCTTCCAAGTGCGTTTGACCGTGTGCTAGAAATGCGAGAATTGCCAAACCTGTGACTGCTGCGTCGGCCTCGATCCCTGCTCCTTGACGGTCTTGTTGTTCGACAAACGTTTTGCTGCCTCCGCCAAATCGACTGGAATCCCAGCGACCATCCGGTTCTTGATGCGAAACGAGCCATTTCAAAGCCGCCCGCACAGCCGCTTCGGTGCGGCCATCGCCACCATTCTTGACCGCGATGCGGGTGAAGTTGTCGCTCGCGCGATTTTTGTAGATCGAAGGCAAATCCTCTCCGTCCGCGGCGCGTTTTGGTTCCGCGCGGCCGCCTGAGCTCGAATTCGTCTCAGGGGTTGATTGTGCCGTGTCGCTTACATCCGCTTCGATTTTGACGGAGGGAGCAGGCGCAGTGACCTGCTGCGAGGAATCTAGCTTGTTGTTCGACTGCCGAAGCTGATTGATTTGACTCGCGATTGCGTCGTTTTTCGCGGTCACCAGTGGCGCTTGTGCGAGTCGTTGCATGCGAGATTCATCTTTAAGAAATCCTGTGTTCGCATCATCGGGCGTTGTCTTGCGCGACAACGTCGAGTCGTTCTGTGTGAGACGAACCCGCCGTGGCCCCGATATTGACGGACCAACCGGCGACGAATCGACTTCGGCTTTTGAAGGTTGGGGCGTTTCGACTTCGACATCACTTTTGCTGGCGTCGTTGGCCCACAGATGGGAGTCATCATTGCGATGTTGTGCGGTGGGACGTGATTGGGGACGAGTTTGCAGGCGGTCGTGTACCGCCGAGGTGTCAAAATCCGTCGTCCCCGTTTCACGGTGCTCCAGGGGATGTTGATTCGTGTTGGACGCGAGCCGCTGGGGCGACATCGTATGTGGTTGCACAACAGCCGGAGAAATGACACGGTCCCATGGTTGCTGGTCGACATCGACGTCGTCCAAATCCCGCTGCTGCTGATCGCCGGCGTCGACAATCGTCAGCCGGATCACTTCCTTGTCCGCGACCGGTGGTTGTTCGAATATCAATCGCGTGCCGTAGGCGTACATCAAGAAAAGAAAGTGCGCAAAGACGGACAGCACGACACACTTGGACAACGGCTTGGCCTGTCCCCACCGTGTGCGCGACAGGACGAGGAGCGTCACCGTCAGAACGGCGAGACCGATCCAAAGAGCGATACCAAGCGCCCGAGCGCTAAACAAAGCACTCCACCAGCTCGTCGCTTCATCGGCAAGAACGGCCAAGTCCATCGGTTAGCGTTCCCTACTGGCGATACGAACAGAAATCCCCATTTCCGAAATCTCGGCGGCTCGGCAAGCGCTCAAGACGTCGGCCACGCTTTGAAACGACACTTCCGCATCGCCTCGCACGACGACTCCCAGGTCGGCGTATTCCAGTCGCGCGGCGGCCAACCGACTGGTCAACTCGCCCAACGACATGACCTGCCGATCCAGCGAAACGCGACCGTCACGAAAAACACTCACCACGCGGCGTTCCGGGGCGGCGGTCTGCGGCCCGGCCTCACCAACTTCCGGCACTTGCAACGCGATGTTGCGTTCCATTTCGGTGAACTTCGTGCCGACCATGAAGAAGATGATCAACAGAAACACGATGTCGATCATCGGCGTCAGGTTCAGCGTGGGCTGTTCGTCTTGTTGGGTTTTTAATGGCATGAGGGTTGGTCATTTGTAGCTGCACTCGCCAGAGTGCGGACGGACGTCGCAAAACCCGCGTTCTGGCGAACGCAGCTACACTTTTGCTACGCGGCCTTTTCGTCGTTTGATGTTGCTCGGCGCTTTCGCGTTGATTTCCTCGTCGACTTTCCTTCCCACGCGTCACAGGCAATCGCATTGACGACCTTTTGGCCCAGCGAATCGAGTTCGATGATCAGCCGATCGACGCGGCCGATAAAATACAGGTAACAGATCAGGGCGGGAATCGCGACCGACAAGCCGGCGGCCGTGGTCAACAGCGCCTGGCTAATTCCAGTTGCTAGACGCTCTGGCCGGCCCATCGCATCGGCGGCCGCAATGTTGTTGAATGCGTGAATCATGCCCAGCACCGTTCCCAGCAAACCAAGCAACGGGCTGACGGTGGCGACTCCGTTCAACACTCGCAAGTAGCGTCGCAAACCGTGCGTGACACGCTCGCCAGCGTCAATGATTGCCTGTTCGACTTCGACACAGGTCTTGCCCCACTTTTTGACCGCGGCCGCAAACACTTCGGCGACCGGGCTGCGATTTTCTTCGCACAACGTCAGCGCCTCTTCGCGTTGGAGTTGTCCGCTGTTGACTTGTTCGAGGAACCGTTTAACGAAGGGCGCGGGAATAATCCGTCCGCGTCGTAAGCTGATCATGCGTTCAAAGACAAACACGAGCAGGATAAAAGAACAAACCGCGATCGGAATCATCAACGGCCCGCCGTCGCGAATGACTTGCAACAAGTTTTTCGTTTCGATCGGCGATTGTCCATCCGTCAACGAGGTTTCGTCTGCCGGTTGGGCCTCCGAATTGGTTACCGGTGCTATCGCTGGCTCCTGCGAAAGTGCCACATGAAACAGCCCCAGCAAGGCCAGCGTAGCGAGCGCGGCAATGAGCCGGAGCGTCCAGAGTTTCGCGGTGTATCGCGTGTACATGATTATGCTCACTTCACAATTCGTGTTTTCAAAAAGGGGTCAGGTACCTTTGTGCAAAGCACCTTGGGGGCCGTTCCGGCAAAGGCACCTGACCCCTTTTTGAAACATCCTCAATTCAATTTGTCATCTGGAAACTGCCGCCAACTTGTCCTTGACGACGCGCAACCGTTGCGAAGCCTCGTTGGCCGACGACGCTTCGCTGTAATTCTTCAACAACTGGGCATAGACTTTGATCGCCGATTCAAAGTCGTCTTTTTTCTCGTAGCACTTGCCGGCTTGCAGCAGCGCGGCCGCTTGCCATTGGGGATAGCCGTACAAGGTTTCGACGCGATGATATGCCTTGATCGCGTCGTCGTATCTTTTCTGGTGAAAGTACGTTTCGCCGATCATCCATTGGGCCATCGCCGCGGTTTCGGTACGACCTCCGGTGGTCGAGCGAACCGCGCGTTCATACGCCGCTCGTGCTTCGGTAAACTTCGCTTTGCTGGCCAAACATCGGCCGATGAGATAGTCGGCTTCATATTGCTGGTGGAAATCGGGGAACAATTCCGCAATGGTGAAGGATGCCTCGTAAGCCTTTTGCCACTTTTTCTCTTTCGCGTAGGTTTGAGCCAGCCGCAGCGGCACCATGGCCAACCACGAATCATTTCTGCCCACCGTCTTTTTGTTCAATGCGAGAAACTGTTTCTGTGCCTCGCCAAATTCACCACGACGGAAGAACGATTCGGCAACCCAATATTCCGCGGGCAAGTGCAGCGAGCTGTCGGCATGGTGTGTTACGATCTGATCCATCGTCTCCGTGACACGCTGCCAATCGCCGCTGTCGGCCGCCAGTTGACCGTTCAGGTACAGTGCGTGGCAGCGAATTTCGTCGCTCGTTTCGGCTTCGATCAATTGCGCCGTCAATGTCTGGGCCGTTTCGCGATCGCCGGTATGGGCGGCTTGTTCCGCCAGGCGATACGTCACGTCTCCCCAAAAGCGGCTCGACGGAAATTTCGTGTACAGTCGCTTGAACGCCTGATTGGCATCTTGGTCGCGTTTCAAATCCAACAGCGTCCAGGCCAAGTCGTACAAGGCGGCGTCCGCTTGTTCGTGATCGGGGAATTGCTCTTCAAATTGCTCCAGCAATTCGACCGAGGCGGTTTTGTCCGTCGCACTGGGAGAGGTGGCTTTGATCTTCGCGGCGGCCAACATGGCTCCCGGGACATGCTTGGACAGTGGAAAGTTGTCGATCAGCGACAAAAAGGCGTCAAACGCCTCGTTCAGCTTGCCCGACTTTTGCAACGCCCGCGCTCGCATCATGGACGCTTCGTGAGCAAGATCGCTGTTCGGGAACCGATCTAGCAGCAGTTGAAATGCTTCGGCGGTTTTCACCGTGTCGTTTTCGTCGCTACGCAGCCATGCCAATCCGTAGAGGCCCTTCTGAACATACTCTGGCGGACTTCCCTCGCGAGCAAGCCAGGTGAACAACTCTTCGGCCATCGCTCGTTGGTCGCTGGAATACGCCCGCTCAGCAAGGAAATACGCCGTTTGCAGCAAGCCACCGTAGTCCGGATGCTTGTTTTGCAACTCGCGACAGGCAGCGAGCGATTCTGGATAACGCTTCAGGCGAACCAGCGAGATCGCCAACTCGGCGCGACACTTTGCCGCATCGGGACCGCTCGGCAAAAGTTCCAAGTATCGTCGCTGAGAACCAACCGCTTGTACGTCATCTTTCAATCCAAAATACGCCGTTGCCCGCGCGATGGCCACGCTGGCGGCGAACTGCACATCGTCTTCGCTGCCAACGATCGAGGACAAAGCGTCGATCGATTTTTGGAATTGGTTCTCTCCCGCGTATGCCACGCCCAAAAGGTATTGCAACGACGTGGCATCGTCTTCACTCAGATCGGAGAACCGCGTTTGGATGCTCTCGAACAACTCGATCGCACGCGCGTATGACTTTTGTGCGAGCATCGATCGCCCGTGAGTGCACTGCACGGAAAAACGCAGCGGGCTGTCCGCGAATTGATTGATAAAGGATGCGACAAGCGATTCGACGCGAACATGGTCCCCGGCTTTGAATGCGATCTGAGTCAAGACATCCAAGCTGTCGTCGCACCACTGGCTCCGCGGCCAATTGGAACTCACGCTTTGATAGTAAGTTGTCGCCACATCGTCTTGCTGAATTTGACGAAACGCCTCACCCGCACCGAAGTGAATTGCCGCTGCGAGTTCGTGGTCCTCGGCTTGAAGCGTGGCGATTTTCAAAACACGGGCTGCTTCTTGCCAGTCGCCTCTCGCCGCGTGCGCCATTCCCAGCCAATACGTGGCGTTGATCCGCAGCGGGCTGTCGTCGAACTTTGTCAAAAACTCGCTCAGGCCGGCGACCGCTTTGTCGTATTTGCACTGCTGGTGATAGATCAAACAAATCTGGAACTTGGCGTCGTCGGCGAAACTGGATTGACTCTTTTCATAAAGAGCTTCAAAAAGCGGAATTGCCTCGTCGAATTTATCTTGCGATTGCAGGGCCCTGGCCAACCCGAACCGGGATGCACCCGCCATGGGTCCTTTGGGAAACGCATCCAGTGCCATCAAATAACGCGACTCGGCCAACGCGTAGTTGCCGTCACGAAACTCGATCTCACCCAGGTACGGCAGTGCATAGGCAAGAATGGGATCGCTGGTATAGGTGACACAAAACTTATTCAGTGCCTCGCGTGCTTCGGCGCGCCGGCCAATCAGATGCGCCATTTCGCCCGTGCGATACAACGACTGGCGAGCAAATCGATGCTCCGGAAACATCTTCATGAACGCCGCGAAGGCTTCATGCGCGACCGCGTATTGCTTGCCCTGGACGAGTGCCTCGGCGCGGTAGAACATCGCTGCCGAAGCCTTTGGATGGTTCGGATATTTCTGGAAAAACTCTCCAAACGCGTCGGCGGCTTCCGGCCATCGCGACTGTTGATAGAAGTTTGTCCCCAGCGCAAATTGGTCACTGACCTCGTCGGCAAGTGAAATCTGTGCGAACAGCGCCGACAGCAACAGCGCAACAGCAAGTCGAGATTTTTGGGTCAAGTACATCCTGTACACCAGGCGTGCGGGTTGGCCTGGAACGATCCTTCACTTTTTCACCGCGAGTATCCTAATCTCACCGCCGCAAATTGTACAAGTCCGAAGAGATGATGATGACGTGTGTCAAACAATACGTACCACCGATCCGTTTGGATCTCGCACACCGGCGGGTCATCTCAAGGTGAAAAGCAGAGCGTTCGGTAGGCGTTATGTGGGCAAGATATGAGATTTATCGGGTCTTTAGGTGGCTGGCGATGACGCTTTTTGAATTGCTGCGGTTTTCCGTGCTAGCGTGGTCGCTATTTTTTCACCAGCTTATCTAGCCTGAACGCAGAGCCCCAGAATCCGAGCGGACTCGCTTCGGCGAGAGACTTTCCAACCACCAATTTGTACCGCTTGCCATCCGCCTCAAAGACCATCTCGTCCACCAAAATCTCGCGAACTCGGCCAGCGACCGTGCCAAATTCAAACTCGCTGTCCACAGAAAGTGTGTCCGGTTCCGCGCGCTTCAAAGGCTTCGGATCCAACCAAACGATTTTGCTGCCGTCAGGTTGCTGAATGACTGCCGTCAGGATCGTGAACTTGGCGATGTCAAACTTTGGTTTTGGCGGAGGACCTGGCGGACGAGGTGGTGGCGGTGGCTTGGGCTTGTCGACGACGACGTCGAACGACATCTGTGCGGTGCGGCTCGGGAAGCCATCGTCGGTCGCCTTGACGAACATCGTGTATTTGCCGACATCATCGGTCCGCCACCTCAGCGTCGCGGTTCCGGGTTTCGAAGCCGAGGCAACCACCTCGACTCCATCGGGGTTTCCGTCGTCTGCCGAGATGTTCACCACGTCGAACTCATCGACGTCGCTGGCCGATAGCTCGACGGAAACCGATTTGCCGGTTGTCGTGCTCTGCGTGGAGATCTTTTTGAATTCCGGTTCATGATTGGGTGGAGCGAACAGATTTCGGTCAACGACCGCGTGCACGTATTGGTCGATCCCGTCGGCGTGGCGCAACCGCTTGCTACTCTTCTTGACGACGAGCGAGGCCCGTTTTGCGGCGTCCTGCTCGGACCGCGGATTCACGGACACTGCTTCGCAAAGGAACGACAGCTTCAAATCCTTGGAATCGTCTTTCGGCGAAACCGTCAGCGACTGGATGCGATGCAGGATGTCGGCGGCATAAAACTCGTACATAAACCGCGTCAACTCATCAATGTTGCCAACTCCCACAACCGAAAATGAGAATCGTCGATAGATGTCTGCCTGAGGGTGTTCGCCGGCCACGGTCACGGTCGTGTCGGTGCCGAAGTGGTTTTCCACGGTCTCGACAAGCCACGCTCGATATTCGCGCCGAGCGACGTCCGGATCGGCAGGCAGCGAGTTGGCTTCGTACTTCATCAGCCGTTTTAAAGCGAGTTCTGCTTTGCCGGCGGTTGTCTCTAATTGCTGGACTTCGTTTCGCAGGGAAGCCACCGCGGAAGCTTGGCCAGTCAACGAACCGCTCAACAGAAATGTCACCATGACGATGGCAAACACGCCGAACAGCACGAGCGTAATCAAACCGAGAACTTTTTCACGTTGCGACATGCTCATTTGTCCGCCTCCTTGTCCGCGACTTCCACCGGTTTCTCTTCCGCCGGCGGCTGATGTTTCGTCACGGTGACCGTTTCGCGAAACTCGCGTTCATAGCCGTCGATCAACTGCGAAGGCCAGGGACCGTCGCCCTTGGAGCTGTGTCGATCATCGGCAATCGTTTTGCCCACTTGTTCGATGACGGCCGAGTCCTTCGCGACAGCATCCATGCTCATGCGGCCGCCCGATCGTAACGCGCGCAACGTCATGCGTGTTACGACAACGTCTTGGGCGGGCGGAAGCTTTTCCGAGATCTCACGCAACTCGTCGAGCCATTTGACATCGCCGTCCGACCAGTGATCGATTTCTTCGGCGCGACGAATCAATTCGCGGGCGTAGGCTTCATCTTTTTGGAGCCGAGCATGTTCTTCTCGCAACCTTTGTACTTCGGGATCTTCGCCAAACAGCATCGGCCACGAAAACCAGCCCATAAGAATCAACGCGACAACACAAACGGATGCAACCAGCAGATTCGATCGCAAATTGCTTTCGGGTTCGGGCCGCCTGCGTGGATTGAGGAAGTCAATCGTGTGAGCAGTTCCGGAAGCTTCGTCGAGCAGCATTCCCAGCAGCGGCGCGAATCGACCCGGATGGTCGGGCGGGCTACGCTCGAGTTCACGACCCAATCGGACTCCTTCGAACGGATTCAACAACTGAGTGTCGAGCGACAGTTGCTGTTCAATTTGCGACTTAAGCGCGCTGTGATCGTCCGCCACACCGCAGACAACGATGCCGTCAACGCGGCGTCCGCCAAGCTGGTTTTGAGCAGCGACCATCGTCCGCCGAATTTCGCCGATCAACGCGCGATTCGCTTGTTCCACATCGTCAGCCGTCGGGCGGCGAACTGTGCGCATAAAGACGACCTGTTGATCCACCAAAACGGTTAAATCGACCTCGTCCGCCAACAAGTCCACCATCATCCGGCATTGGCCCGAAACACCCTGTGATCGCAACAACGACGCGGCGGCGAAGGGACGCAACACCAATCGCTTGGCAGTCACACCCGCTGTCTCGCACGATTGAGTGATTTGCTCGACCAATTCCGGCGAGAGTGCCGCTGCCAGCACGTTGGCACCCTCTTCGTCGTGATCGAGCACGACATAGTCCAGCGGCCAATCTTCGCCCACGGCCGTAAATTGCTGGAGTGCTTGAAACCGTACCAGGTCGGGCAATTCGTCATCTGGAACAGGTGGGATGTTGAGTACGCGCAGCTCGATGTTCGCACGTCCGACCGCCACCAGAGTCTCGACGCGCCCGGAAATGCCACGAGCCGAAAGGGCGCTCGTCAAACGTTCGCCGACATTGGTCTCGATTGCCTCGCTGCTGGTTGAGCGAGGTGACAAATCGACCGCGAACGCTTGCTCGATCATGATGCGATCGCCGCCGCCACGCGCGACCGCAACGCGTGCTTCGCTGCTGTCCCATTCGATTGCGAGTAATTGGGCCATGTGTCTTCTTCTGTAGGACGGATTTCCAATCCGTCCGCAACGGCATTTGCATCGGACGGATTGGAAATCCGTCCTACAGTTTACTCCACCAACTCCGTACCTAGTGTTTCCAACGAATAGCCACTGCCTAAATGGCTGATATCTCTCCACAATAATATGCGAGGTTCGTTTTCGATAGCATCAAAAACCACCTCTGCCCGCGACGTTGCTCCACCGCCGTCAAAGTATCCGACGACTTGACCGCGAAACACGTCGCCACCGGCATTTACATAGGGCAAAATTTCTCGCATTTTATCCAACTCGACAATCAACTCGGCAAGAATCCACGTTTCGAAGCGGCGGTTCTCATCGGCGGCATCCTCCACGTCGGGCACCTCGTCCCGGTGGCTGATAATGTCGTCAACAATTGCTTCGTCCATCCCAGGAATGCCAAGCAGGATCGTTCGGGGTGCCTGGTTGATGTTGATGCGGCCTGGAATAATAGGCGATGCGTTAACGCTCAGATGGTCCATCAACTGCGGAAGTTGAAATCCAATCGTTTCGGATTGGATCGGCGAATTCAAAATCGTCGATTCGTCATCTCCCTCAAATCGAACGCGAACTTTTGCGTCGACGAGATCCAGAACTTGAACCAGTGGCACTTTGCCTTCCTGTTCAAAATCCAGGTCGCCGCCCAAATAAGGCTCGCCTTCCTTCGTGCCCGTGTACGGTCCAAATTGACGATAGGCGACAATGAATGTTGCCCACTCGGCATTGATGGCCTCTTTCACTTCGTTGTAAAGTTGCTCCATGTCTTCGCCGTTGACGTACACGCGCGGCTCGCCGTCGAGCGTTTCGTTTTTTTCCTGGCTGTAAAGCGTCAAGAATGCCGACCAACCGAGATCGAGATCCGGGTCGTCGATGCTGAAAGAGGCATTTGCGGACTCTTGAGCATCAATCATGCCGTTACGATTGACGTCCATGCCGAACAGCAGTTGAGGCGTCACGCCGCGGACAAGCAGCAATTCTTCGACCGATTCCAGCGGCCCATTCTTGGGTGCGTAAGCTGGAGCAAGACTGGAGTAATAGTCCACCTCGGCACCCAGCGGTCGCGGGTCGTCGTCCTCGTCAATCCAGTCGAGAATCGATTCGGCAATTTCGTCCGTCATGGCAGGAAGCGCTTTCAACAACTCCTTGCCGCCATCTTCTTGTTGCTCTTCGGCAATCATCAATGCGTTGAGGTTCAAGCGAATCGACTCGTCCGTCAAGCCATAGCGAAGGCCGGCCAATCGTCCTTCTTCATCCAGCGCCGTTGAGGTGACCGTAAAACGTCCGCGGCGATTTGGATCCACGTCGTCACGCACGAGGATGCCTTGGAAATGCTCGGCGTTGTCGTAAGTTCCTCCCGAGTCGACGATCGTTTGTTCTTCTTGCGCGAGGAACATCTTGATGGCTTCGACGCCCGAATCAACCAGTGCCCGCGATTGAATTTGCCGGCCCGACAGCCGCACAGCCTCACGCTGAGAGACCATCAAAGCGGTGTATGAATACGCGGACAAGGACAAGATCACGACAACCATCAACACCACCAGTAATACCGCGCCGCGCCGCTTTTGTAGCCGGACTCGTAAGAATTCGGGAGCAGGCAAATCATTCACCGAAGTCTTGCGACTTCTGCTACGGTTCAAGATCATAGATCGCTCTCCTCACCGCTTGATTCGTCAACTGCCGAGTCTTCGATAATTTCGCTGGCCGGCAAGTGCACGACCAAGCGGTAGAATGACATCTCCTGCTGTGTTGATTCATCGTGACTGGAAGGCGTCGGAGCCGTTTGCACATTAGCGTTTGACGGCGCAATGCCCAATCCGATTTCCACCGCGATCGGCAAACCGCCCAGCTCGTCGGAATCCCATTCGATGACCCATTCGCTGCCGTCGAAGAATCGAAATTCCAGATAGACGACTTCCGGCGCAACGATCTCGCCGCTGGAGTCGATGCTCGACAGGCTGCCGTTATCGGCGGCCCACTGGGTGACCGCACGGTCGAGAACGCGCCGCACCAGGCCAGTTTGCCGCGTCGAATCGTCGCCATCGAGCGTTGCAGATTGAAATTCGGTCGTCGTCGAATCCGCGATCAAGTAATAGGCAACGGTCTTGACATCACTGGGAATATCTGTGACCGACACGCTTTCGGCGACGAGCGACGGATCGTATTGATCGACGCGCGGCAGCCGGCTGATGTCGACCCGCAGTTCGAATTGGTTGCCGTACAGGCCCGGAATCGTGGGTGGAGCGACACTGTCCGCCAAACTCTGTGCTTCCTCCTCGATTGGTTGTTCTTCACCTAGTTCTTCTTCAATTGTGCTCGAGTTTCCCGTAGCCAGTTTTTCGACGCTCGAGAAATCGATCGCTTTGTATTGGACGGCGTTACGTAGATCATCGGCCATCAGCCGCAGGACGGCGCGCGCCAGTTGAGCTTCTTCGACGCGGCTTCGGCGCGATTGAAGTGTTCGCAAATGCAAGTCCACGGCAAATCCAATGGCCGCCAACACGATCACCGACAGGCCCAATGCGACAATCACTTCAAACAACGTGTAAGCCGAACGCTGTGGTGGTCGATCATTCATCGGCGTCTCCCGCTGAGGCGGCTCCCTCTGAATCATCCTCAAAAACAACGCCCGGATCCTTTATCCATCGAACGAGTGAAAAGCTAACTGGCTTTTCCGCCGACTCGACATTCTGCTGGACGAGCACGGCCACTGCCACCAAGCCATCCTGATCGACCTCGCCGATCTCAATCGAATAGACCCACTTGTTTTCGTTGTCGAATGGCGTACCGGACAAAGACTGAATCGGCTCGATGCCCGCGGCGAGTTCCGCCATTTTGCTTTCACACAGCAATTGAGCGGTGGTCAAATCGCGAGCCTGCGCGGCACTCCGCGATCCGAGCCGAACCAATTCGCCAATGGCCGCCATTGCGACACCGAGAATGGCAATTGCCAAGATGACTTCGAGCAGCGAAAGGCCCTCGCGGGCCGACGCGTGCAATCGGAGTTGTCCATTGTTCGAGATCATTGTGGCACATTCTCAGCCGAAAATACGTCGCTCACGGTCGCGATGCCGGTCAGCCCTCGCAGGTCGATCAGAATGAACTTGCCTCGTTCGTTCTGCAGATAAAGCTTCGCCGTCGATGCGGTGCCGTCGGGATAAAAGACGATGGGGCGGCCCAGTGATGCCTCATTCGTCGCCACGCCGCTGGTAGCCGATTCTTCGACGTTGGCAGACCGCGTGGTCGATTGCGTCTCGCCGCTGGCAAACTGAACCGTGTCAGGAAGGTGTTTTCCGTACGAGGGGCCGGTTAAGTCCTCGCCGCTGACCGCCTGCGTGGTGTCGTTTTCCGCGTACCATGGCTCCGACCAATAACGATCGCCGCCCGTTTCGTATCGAAAAACGTGAATCCGCCCGGTCTCCATCGCGTTGTTGCGCGTGTGCGCCCATTGGGCTCGGACGAGGTCTGCTGACTTTTTCAAACGAAATCCGTCCAACGATCCAGACAACGTCGGGATCGCCAGCGCGCTGGCCAGCACCAAGATCAGCATCACCAACATGACTTCGAGCAACGTGAATGCAGATCGATTTGTCATAGTTCGTATTGTGAGCCAACGGCGCTAGCCGCGGGCACCAGACTTGGCCCGACGCTAGCGAGTTCGGCTCACGTGCGTGTTGAAGCGAGCCAATTCTAAGTTGCGCTTTGGTTGCTGATGTCGTCATCCGTCCCTTGTTGGCCGTCGGGGCCGGCTGACGAGATCACGGCAATCGTTCGTCCAAAGCGGTCTTGTTGGGGCTCGTATTGGTAAGCATTTCCCCATGGATCGAGCGGAATCGATTTGTCCATGTACGGGCCTTGCCATTTGGCGGCGCGACCTTGGTCTGTTGGCTGTTCGCGGATCTCTACAATTTCGCCAGGAAATGTGCCGACGTCCGAGTGGTAAACATCCAACGCCGTTTGCAGATTATTGATTTGAAGCTTTGCGGTGCTGATCTTGCTGTTGCGCTGGATCGTGATGTAAGAGACCGTGACGAGCGATCCGAGGATGACAAGGATCGCCATCACAAGCAGAACTTCCATCAATGTAAAGCCGCGTTGGCGTGACTTGGATTGCTGGCGATTTCGTTTTGGCATCTTTTTGCTCCCTTTTGTGCGTTATGGCTATGCGACCCTCGCTTACGGGTCGGGTTGAAGAATTCGGGGTCAGATCATGCTACTCATCGTAATAACTGGCAAAAGCAACGCGATGACCACACATAAAACAACGCCCGCCAAAATCAGGAGCATGACCGGTTCGATCAAACGGACCATCAACTCCAGCCGGCGAAACGTTCGTAATTCGAGGCGTTCGGCAATGTCTACCAGTACATTGTCTAATGTGTTGGACTCTTCGGCAACGGAGATCATCTCCACCACTGTCACCGGAAAATGGCCACTTTGCGACAGCGGCGCGGCCAGCGACTCGCCGGCGGTGACGTTTTCCGAGGCGTTTTCGATGGCGTCGGACAGCACGCGGTTGCCCGCAGCGCGGCGGCTGATATCGAGCGATCGCAAGATTGGCACGCCGTTCTTGAGCAACGTCCCCAAGATGCGGCAGAATCTTGCCACCGCCAAATTTTGAAAAATGTTGCCAACGAGTGGTAATTTCAGTTTCACCAGATCGCGAAACCGGCGGCCTGCTTCGCTGGCGTTCAATCGGTACCAGACGAGGCCGATGACGAAGGCGGCGACGAGCATTCCAGCCAAGCCCCACCCAGATCGCAAGAAGTCACTCGTGGACAGCAACACATCGGTCATCATTGGCAGTTCGCCGCGTTGCCGAAGTTGATCGAACAATTCGGCATACATCGGCACGAAAAAAATCACCAAGATCGCGACGATCACAAACCCGGCGACCGATACGACCACGGGATACGCCAAGGCACCGATCGTTCGGCTCTTCAAGTCTTCTTGCTGTTCGACAAGAATCGAAACGCGTTCGAGGGCTTCCTCCAAGAATCCGCCTTCTCCGCCGGCGCGAACCATGTTGACGGCCATGTCGGTAAACGCTCGCGGATGGCGGGCCATCGCTTCGGCCAGCGAAGCACCGTCTTCGACATCCTGGTGAACTTCGCCCAGCACATCTTCCAGCACAACGTTGGACGACTGGTTGCGAAGGATGGCGATCGACCGCAACAGTGGAACGCCGCTTCGCAACAGAGACGAAAGCTGGCTATAGAGCGTGGCCATCGTCTGCCCGCGAATTCGACCGAAATAGAATGCTTGCTGCGACTTTGTTTTTTCCGCCGTAACTTCGACAGGAAACAGAGACTGGGTGGAGAGTTGGGTAACCGCTTCGCGCTCTGATACAGCCGTGATCGTACCCGCGACCTTCTGGCCTTTTGTGTCTCGCGCGATGTAAGCAAAGTCTGGCATGTTTTTGAATGACGAAATACCTAAATACCCAATGACGAAAGAAGCACGAATGACGAAATCCG
>CAYFJO010000047.1:0-40492 GCA_964343305.1 uncultured Pirellulaceae bacterium
TGGCCATCCGGTACCGGCCCAACTTTGCCGAGGCACACAAGAATCTAGGCAACGCGCTGGCCAAGTCTGGTCGTGTTGAAGAAGGCATCGAACATTTGCGCAAGGCGGTGGCGCTGCGGCCGTCATTCACCGAAGCAAAACGAAGCCTGGCCAAATGGGGGAAGGAGGCATATTGACAAGGTTTCCAATCCGAATCTACCTTGTCGGAGACCGTAGGGTTTTCTTCGGCCACAATCGAACTGATTCCAATGGCGACCGACCAAAACAACGTCAGTGACGAAGAAGAATCGCAAGCAATCAGGCGGCATTCAAGCTCATCGCTTCTCTTGGTCATTTTACTTTTCCGCATCTTAAACTCGTTGCATTGGGCCTTTGTCGGCGGACTGGGTTGGGGCGTCGGTGCAGTTCTGGGCAAGATTCAATCAGTTCAGGCCTCCACTTACGGCGGAGCGATTGGATTCGTTGTCATGATGAGTTTTTTGTTGTTGTTGAGCGACGGGCATCGTAAGACACACATTGTGTGGGTGATGATGTCCGGTGCGGGCGGCGCGGCATTTGGCGCGATCGGAGGTGCGGCTTATTGGGGAGCTGACTTTGGTGCACTGGTTGGCGGGTTACTCGGCCTGATGCTCGGTGGGCTGGCGAGCATTATGCGGCAAGACCACTTCAACGTGAATCCGCTCGTCGCCGTTCTGACGGCCATCTTGGGGGCTGTGTGGCTGATCGCGATTCCGTTGCTTGTGCCGGGAATCGTTGGTTGGATGATCGCCGGTGGCATCTCGTTGTTCTCCATGCGGTTGTTCGCCGAGTTGTTTCGCCGCGAAGCGATTGTCGAAGTCGACGACAATGGCGAACCCCTGCGAGAAGTTCCCACCAGCGAATGTTGCTTGCACGTGATTCGCGAGAGCTGGTGGCCGACGAGTCTTTTGGCCTGGGGATGGCACGGAGCGTTTGCTGGGTTACTCGTCGTGCTGAGTGCGAATTCGACGTTGCGGATTGAAGATCACAAACTGGTTAGATTTGTGTTGGTTTTTACAGCAATCGTTGGATTCGTGGGTGCAACCTGGCAACGATTCAAAAAGCAGCCTCTAAGTAAAGAGGACGAGAACACGTAACATGGCCAATACATTTCTCGATTTGAATCACCAGCCACGGCTGCCCGAAAAGAAAGATGTGCCCATTGGCTGCATCGGATCTGGATTCATCATGGCCGACTGCCATCTTGTGGCCTATCGCAAGGCGGGATTCAATCCGATAGCCATTGCTTCGAGAACCCCAGCCAATGCCCGTGCGGTCGCCCAGCGACACGAACTCCTGAAAACTTATGACACGCATCAGGAGTTGTTGGCCGACAAGGAAATCGAAGTCGTCGACATCGCCACGCCGCCCGACGCGCTGCTTGAAGTTGTCCGCCAAGCTGTCCAGCACAACGATCACCTTCGCGGCATCTTGGCCCAAAAGCCGCTTGGCATGAACTATGCCGAGGCCAAGGAAATCGTCCAGCTTTGTCAGGACGCGGGGATCGTGTTGGCCGTCAATCAAAACATGCGGTACGACCAGTCAGTGCGGGCCTGCAAGGATTTGCTCGATCGCAACCTGCTGGGCGAACCGGTGCTAGCCACGATCGACATGCGAGCGATTCCGCATTGGATGCCGTGGCAGGAACGATTGGGTTGGGTGACGCTGCGAATCATGTCGATCCATCATTTGGACACGTTTCGCTATTGGTTTGGAGATCCCGTTCGTGTCTTCGCCAGCATTCGCCCAGATCCCCGCACGGCCCAGAAGTTCGATCACGAGGATGGCATCTGCCTGTACATCCTCGAGTTCGAAAACGGGCTGCGATGTTCATCATGGGATGACGTCTGGGCCGGCCCGGCGCTGGAAGGCGCGGAAGAAGATACTTACATTCGCTGGCGAGTCGAAGGCATGGATGGGATGGCTCGCGGCACGATCGGTTGGCCGGAGTATCCCAATCCAACACCCAGCACGTTGGACTTCACAACCAACCAACACCCGGGATATTGGTTTCAGCCTCGCTGGAAAGAGGTTTGGTTTCCCGACGCCTTCGTGGGCACGATGGCACAACTGCTGTGTGCTCTGGAAGAGGAAGCCGAACCAGAAATCGGCGGCCAGGATAATCTCAAAACGATGGCATTGGTCGATGCGTGTTACCGATCAGCCGAGGAACATCGAGCGGTTGATCTCGAAGAAATCCTCTCCGTCGCGTAGCGACAAGCTAATACTTCCCATCTCGACTTTGAAACATCGTTGGCTTGCCCAACGTGGGAGCTTCTCGCCGAATCCAGTCGCATGCCCAATCAATCATGCATTCTGACGACACCTGCGGATGCCCCAGTGTTTCGTAAGCGCTGCGGCCGTCGCTGAGAAACGCATCGGATCCTTCAGCGTTTTCGAAGTCAGCGGCGCGCTCCATTGTGCGGGCCATCGCTTCGCCGACCTCGCGCACTCGGAGCTTGTCGGCACCAGCGATGTTGATGACCATCGGAGGACTTGCTGCGTGCGCCAACGCCGCCAGTGACATGGCGTTTGCGTCGCCTTGCCAAATGACATTGAAGTATGCCATCGAAAGATCGATCGGCCGTCCGGACCACACTTGCTGGGCGAGGTCCACTAGCACTCCGTATCGCAATTCGCAGGCATAGTTCAGTCGCAAAATCACCAGCGGGATATCCAACTCGCGGCTGAAATACTCGAACGTTCGCTCGCGCCCCAGTGCAGCCATGGCATACTCGCCGATGGGATTCAGTTCGTCCGTCTCACGCGATCCGTCACTGTCGACGGGAACCAAGCCGTAAACATTGCCGCTAGAAAACGCCGCTATCCGAGAATTGCGATACTTGCGGCAGACAAGCGCCGGCAAAAAACAATTCATCGCCCACGTCATCCACGGCTGTTGGCTGGCACCGAATTTGAATCCCGCCATGTGTACGACGTTTGGCACGTCCGGCAGCGATTTGACGAACGATTCGTCCAGCAGATCACCGGCAGTGGTTTCGACACCCCAGCTTTCCAGCCGCACCCGCGCCGCTTCATCCGAAAAGCGTGAAACTGCGATCACTCGTCGCGACACACCCGCCTCGTCCGACGCTCGTTTGGCCATCCGTGACAAGGTCGGTCCCATCTTTCCGCCCGCGCCCAGGATGATTACGTCGCCGTCGAGCTTGCCAAGCGTTTCGATCGCCTTGGGACTTGGTAAACTGAGCCATTCTTCAAGTTTGGTGACATTTGTGGGGCAAGCCGCAGTGTTTTCGAGAGTCATATGAGGTGTTGGGTGAGCTAGGTGTATTTTCCAAACTGAATTAAATTGATGCCAGTCTACCAAATTCGCAATGAAGCAGGAGTCAGGCGACATGAAGTTGCATTTTTTGGGTGCGAACAGACAAGTCACCGGTTCGCGATACGTCTTGGAAGCGGGCGGATCGCGGGTCATGGTCGATTGCGGGATGTTTCAGGAACGCAAGTTTCAATCACGAAACTGGGACCCTTGTCCAGTTCAACACGATGAGGTGGATGCGATTCTGTTGACCCATGTCCACATCGACCACAGCGGCTTGCTTCCACGGTTCGTTCGCGAAGGATATCGCGGCCCGATTTGCTGTACGCCGCCATCGGCCGACCTTGCCGAAGTGATGTTGCGTGACGCGGCCAAGATTCAAGCGGAAGATGCAAAATACAAGAAACGGCGACATCAAAAAGAGGGACGCAAAGGCAAGTGGCCCGAACAGGCACTGTACACGTCAAGCGATGTCGAAAAAACTTTGGCGCTGCTGGAACGTCGCGAGTACAACGTGCTGCAACGAGTCTCGGATTCCATGGAAGTCAAGTTTCACGAAGCCGGACACATTCTCGGCTCGGCGATGCTGGAAGTTATTGCGACCGAAGGGAACAAGAAACGACGGGTCCTCTTCTCGGGCGATATCGGCCAGTGGGAGAAGCCAATCCTGCGACCGCCGACCTTGTTCGACAGCGCGGACTACGTGGTGATGGAATCCACTTACGGCGATCGCAACCATAAAGAAGGTGGTGATATCGGCGAGCAGCTCAAGACGATCATCAACAACACGATGTCCCGCGGCGGCAACGTCGTGATTCCAACGTTTGCCGTCGAGCGTGCTCAAGAGTTGATGTATTTCATCAGCCAGTTAGTCCATGATGATGCGATTTCGGACATGCCAATCTTCTTGGATAGTCCGATGGCAGTCGATGTGACCGAGATCTTTCGCAAGCATCGCCAGTACTTCAGCGAAGAAGCATGGCAGCGCGCCATTTCGGATGAGCCGCCGCTGCGTTTTCCAGGTCTGACAATGTGCCGCAGCGTGGAAGAGTCGCGCAAGATCAACGGCATCAACACGCCTTGCATCATCATGTCGACGTCAGGTATGTGTCACGCGGGACGCATCAAACACCATCTGAGGCACAACCTCGGTCGACCGGAAAACTGCATTCTGTTTGTTGGCTATCAAGGCAAGGGAACATTGGGACGGCAGATTCTCGACGGAAATCATTTCGTGCGCATCCACGGGCGCGATTGGCCGGTCAAAGCTGAGATCACCCAAATCTATGGATTCTCCGGACACGCCGATCAAGGAGACCTGCTGCGCTGGATCGGAAACTTGCAACAACCACCTCGGCAAGTGTTCCTGACGCACGGCGAAGAGAAATCGGCGCTGGCGTTTGAAAAGGAATTGCGCCGATTGAATCTGCCGGTTTCCGTGCCAGACTATTTGGATGTTGTTGGGCTTGATTGAACGCTAGATCCAAATGTCGGACGTCGAATCTCCACTGGGGAAGCGGATCTCGTGAACGCGAGTCGACAAGCATGTCTCCACGACAAGCACCAAGCGCGACACAGGACCGTAAGGCGTCTATCGCTTGATGCGATTGTAGATCATGCTTTGAAGCACCGGTGGTCATCAGAAGGTTCAAAAAGCATGACAAACCCTCAGTCGAACGCGCCAATCATCACCGTTCAACAGCACATTCTTCAGGAACAAAAACGCTTTCCGGGAGCATCCGGAGAATTTTCGTGGTTGTTGTCTGGAATCACGATGGCAACCAAATTGATTCAAGCCAAAGTGCGGCGCGCGGGATTGTCCGACATCCTTGGCGAGCAGGGAGCTGTCAACGTTCAAGGTGAAGTGCAACAGAAGCTGGATGTCTACTCCAACGAAGTGTTGGTGCATTGTCTTAGCGCTCGCGAGAGTATCGGTGTGTTGGCATCGGAAGAGAACGAAGAGCCGCTGCTCGTTCATCGAGGATCCGAGAACGCGAATTACGCCGTCGTGTTCGATCCACTTGATGGTTCGTCAAACATCGACGTCAACGTTAGTGTTGGAACGACGTTTTCGATTCTGCGCCGGCCCGAAGGTGTCAGCTTGAATGCACCCGAACAGTGGGTGCTACAACCGGGCAGCAAGCAAATCGCGGCCGGTTATGTTGTCTACGGCTCCTCGACAATTCTCGTGTACAGCGTGGGAAACGGCGTTCACGGCTTTACGCTCGATCCGTCGGTGGGTGCGTATATTCTAAGTCACCCCAACATGAAGATGCCGGAACAGGGAACCTATTATTCAGTGAACGAGGCATATTGCGATTCATTTCCGCCGCGATATGCCGAGTACATTGGGCGACTGCGATCGGGAGTGTTGAATCGCGGTTACTCGTCTCGCTACATCGGCTCGATGGTTGCCGATTTTCATCGCACGTTATTGAAGGGCGGTGTGTTTCTTTATCCGCCGACGGATTCCAATCCGCATGGAAAACTGCGATTGCTGTATGAAGCCAATCCAATTGCGTTTCTCGCCGAGCAGGCGGGCGGCACTGCGATCGATGGAACGCGGCGAGTCCTCGATATTCAACCCGAGAGCATTCACCAGCGTACGCCGCTTGTTGTTGGCAGCCGCGTCGAACTGGCGGACTTTGAACGCTTTATCCTCTCGTAAAACGGTTCAAGTTTCACGCGTCGGCCGAGTCGCGCGACAACATCGCTTGCTTGCTCGCTCGCTAGCGATCGTTCTGCTTTTTGAATTCTTGACTTAAAGCCCGCAGCGCATTCGTCACAATTTCCAAGCTGCCGACCATGACAAACGTGCGAAAGCTATAGTCGCCTGGCTGTACACCATTCGGATCGCGAATGCGAAACACACAGTTCCACTTGACGACTTTCTGCCGCGTAAAACGAAAGCGGCCGTAACCCGCTTGCTCGAATCCGCGCGAAGGTTGGTCCGGGGAGAAGACGCCCATGGCGTGCGAACCGGACTCGTTGGACAACACGACGGGTTGCGATTGTTCCCCTGGGCCGTCCGTTAACGTTTCTAGTTTGCCCGAAGTCGCATTGAATTTCCAAAACTTGCGAAACTCGGCAGGCATGTATCCCGTTACCGCTTCGAACTGGGCGTAGTTGTGACGCTCGCCAACTGGCATGCTGAACGTGACGTCGTACAAAAGCACATTGGGCAGGTCGCGATAACCGATCTGAACTCGCTTGGTCAGCAAGTGGTTCGAAAGAACCTGTTTGTTTTTTGCCGGGTTGCCTGACGACGTTTGACCAGGGGTGAGCCAGAAGGCCATTTGGTTTATCGTTTGCAATGAATCCTTCGTGACGACCATGTGCAACAGACGGCTCGAGGACGACTCGCCAGCTCCGTCATTGCGCGAGCCAGCCTCGGTCGGGTTGAACGTCTCGCCCGTAAATCGAGTGCCAAGATCAAAGTTGGCCGCCGATTGAAGCTGCCGGCCATGGTCAAAGCTGTCGAGAAACTCCTTGCCGTTCCAAGTCAGCGAATGAATCGCACCGGCCACCCGCGACGTGGTTGTAATCACAATCTCTGAGTCACCAGCGGCACGACGAATGACCGCGTCGCCCTTCGGCAGCTCTTGAGCCAATGCGAAGTGACAGGTCAACAACAACAGCACGATGGGCCAGTGTTTCATAGGTAGATTGCTTGCTCGCGGATCAAAACGGGTGGCGTGCCACGGACTCTTTCGGTTGGCGTTGAGTTATATTATGCAATGTCAATCGACTCAATCCAAAATGAAACGAGTGAGAACACCCAAAACTGTGGCTGCACTCGCCAGAGTACGGATGGATTTCCAAAGATCCGCGTTCTGGTGAACGCAGCTACAAAAGGAATGAGTTTTGAAAATGTACTTGAGTCAAGAACGTATCAAGTTTTCGAGCAAGGCCATCACAATCTTGCTGATTCTCTTCGCGTGTGTTGCGCATGCCGGCAACCTCGTCAAGCAACGACAACCTGACGGCGACGGGTCGATTACGATCGGAGGTGAGTTGAAGCAGTGGCACAAGGTGACGTTGACGCTCGATGGACCGTTTGCTGACGAGCGTGATGCCAAACCGAATCCGTTCAGAGACGTGATGATCAACGTGGCGATCAAGCACGACTCGGGCTCGCCCGAATACTTCGTGCCAATGTATTTTGCCGCCGACGGCAATGCCGCGAACACCCAAGCGCGGTCGGGAACGAAGTGGCGGGCCCATCTGTCGCCGGACAAACCGGGACGTTGGAGTTACTACGTTGTGATGCTGCCGGGCGTGGACATCCATTTCCACGACGAAGACGTCAAGCGTTCTTCACCAGCTTACGGAACGAACGGTTCGTTCATCATCGCTCCGACTGACAAAAAAGGCCGCGATTTTCGCGCGAAGGGACGTCTGAAATATGTGGGCAAACATTACTTGCGACACGCGGGCAGCGGCGAGTATTTTCTCAAGGCCGGCCCTGACGCACCGGAAACGTTGCTTGCTTACGCCGATTTCGATGACACCGTCGCGCCGAGGAAAAACGCGCCGCTAAAAACGTGGCAGCCGCATGTGCGCGATTGGCGCGAAGGGGATCCGACTTGGAAAGACGGCAAAGGCAAGGGGCTGATCGGGGCGCTCAACTACCTCGCGTCAAAAGGGTGTAACACGGTTTCGTTTCTGCCGTACAACGCTGGCGGTGACGGCAACAATGTTTGGCCGTTCGTGAACCGCGATGACAAACTGCACTACGATTGTTCGAAGCTCGACCAATGGCAGATCGTGTTCGATCACGCGACGCGGCTCGGACTTCATTTGCATTTCAAGTTGCAGGAAAACGAAATCGACGATAACCGCCGCGGTCACAAAGCAGAAAACGGCGAGGTCAGAGAATCACTCGACGGCGGGAAGTTGGGCGTCGAACGAATGATCTATTGCCGCGAACTTGTTGCCCGCTTCGGTCACGAACTTGGTTTGCTGTGGAACATTGGCGAGGAAAATACGCAGTCGCCCAAAGAGCAGTGCGAGATGATCGCTTACCTGCGAAGCGTTGATCCGTACGACCACAACATCGTCATCCATACGTTTCCCAATCAGCAGGACAAGGTTTATTCGGCGCTGTTGGGCGACAAATCGCAACTGACCGGTGCGTCGCTGCAAAACAGTTGGGCGGTCGCGCATCAGCGAACGCTAAGATGGTTGCGCGAATCAGCCAAAGCCGGGCGGCCGTGGGTCGTGTGCAACGACGAACAAAACCCGGCCACTCATGGAGTGCCGCCCGATCCAGGCTACGAAGGTCACGATGGCTTCGCCGAGCAAAACGGCAAGAAGTACAACCTGCACGATATTCGAAAATACTGCCTGTGGGGAACGTTGATGGCCGGTGGAGCGGGCGTCGAGTATTACTTCGGTTACAAGCTGCCGCAAAATGATCTTGTCTGCCAAGACTTCCGCAGCCGCGACCGCTCGTGGGACTACTGTCGAATCGCACTCAACTTCTTCCGCGATCACAAGATTCCGTTTTGGGAGATGAAGTGCATGGACGAGCTTGTTGGCAACGTGTCCAACTCAAACAGCCGCTTTTGCTTTGCCAAGTCGAGTGAGTTGTATCTGGTCTACCTACCGACCGGCAGAACGACGGAATTAGATCTCAACGAAGTAAGCGGCGACTTTCGAGTTCAGTGGTTTAACCCACGAAGCGGCGGACGATTGCTGGATAGCTCGGTCAAAAAACTAACCACTGGCGGCAGAGTATCACTTGGCCATCCACCGCGCGACTCGAAACAAGACTGGTTGGTCTTCGTCCAACGGATAGGCGGAAACAAAGGAACGCCGGATGAATAATCGTTTGATGATTTACTTGGTCATCTTGCCGTCTGGATGACGGCGAAGATCGCCGATCGTGAAGTCCCGCGCGTGCAATGGGATAATTCGGTGGGCGCATAAAGCACAGTGGTGTGCGAAAACGCTCGCGCGGAGTCCTTAAGTCCTAACCGACCGTTAAACAGTTCCTTCCTCGCAACTTCTCGGCACAGGATTTGCCTCGCTTGGTTCATGGTTGCGTTGCTGTTTGCCACGACGCGACTCGCAAAGGCCGACGAACTTCTAGCAATCAAAGGTGCAAACATGATCCAACTGAAACGAATCTTGGCTCCGACGGACTTCAGTGAGTTTAGCGATCACGCGATGCAATATGCGACTGAACTCAGTTCGCAATTTGATGCTGAATTGCATTTGCTAACCGTCGTCGATGACAGCACACCGATGTTGATGGATCCGGAGTTTATGCCTGTCGAAGATTTCATCAGTCAAGAGATGGAATCGGCCGAAAAACAATTGGCGAATCGGCCTGGGGAATCATGGAACGAAAAACTGACGGTGAAACGTGAGCGACGGAAGGGGAATCCGCTCGTTGAGATCGTGAGATACGCGAAAGAAAACGAAATCGATCTGATTGTCATCGGCACTCACGGCAGATCCGGGTTGATTCACATGTTGATGGGGAGTGTCGCCGAGAAGGTTGTTCGCAAGTCACCATGCCCGGTGCTGACGGTGCCCAAATCAGGACATGAGTTTGTGATGCCCTAGATGAATTGCAGTCAATCAGTAGGAAGGATTTTCAATCCGTGTAGGACGGTTTGAAAAATCGTCCTACAAATATCACAAACATCTAGTCCTTGGGCGAATTCAACGGCGGTTGGCCTGCTTTCTCACGAATCTTGTTGAGCGCTTGAAACACGCGATGCGAACCAAGGAGCCGTCGTTCCATTTTTCTTTTCCCGGGAAAGTCGAGCAGCAACACGCCCATCGCGATGAACAAAACTCCTTGGCCCGGTGTCAGCAACATGATCGTGCCGGCAGTGACGAACAACAGACCCAGCATGTTCTTGGCCGCGATCAACACAATTCTGAGCAAAGGATGATGCTCGCGGAAACTTTCAAATCCCGAAGTTGGTCGCGTGAGATAGTCGACGGGTATTCTCGTAACCATCAACAGGGCAAATACGACGCTGCCAATCGAGAGCAACACGGACAACCAGATAAGCCAGACGACCCAATTGCTCAACCGCCATTCCTCATCAACTAGACACGCTCGCCTAACGCCGGTTCTAAGACCCGAGCGACATTGAAAAGTTCACGGGCCAACATCGCCACCAGGTCGTCAGAAGACAGAATTCCCACCAGCGGTCCCTCGCCCAACGAGCCTTCGCGTTGGATGATTGGCAAGCGACGACATTTGTTTCCCGACAAATATTGAGTCGCGTTAAACACGCCTTCGTCGTCCCAGATGGTAACGACTTTCTTCGTCATCACCTCACTAACCGGCGAATCCGGGCTGACATTCCCTGCGACGACCTTGAGAGCGACGTCGCGGTCGGTCAGTATTCCAGCGACTTTCTCGTTTTCCACGATGACAACCGCTCCGACATCCTTTTCTTTCATCTTCTGTGTTGCTTGACGAATCGTGTCATCCGGTTGGGCGGTCACAACCTCACTGCGGAAGAGCTCGCTTAGTTTCATTTGAATTCTCCTATCAGTGGCACAGGGGCATCGAGTCGTTGTCGATGCGGTTTCACGCTGGGATGGCAAGCAACGGGGATGATGATTTTCGAACGATTTGCTCCGTTGTGCTTCCACGCAGAGCATCAAGAAATCCTTGATGCCCAGCGGTGACCATCGTAATCAGATCGGGATCTAGCTCCTCGGCAACTTTCGCGATCTCATGTGCCGCGCGACCGTCGCGCAAAACCATCCGCCATCTTCCAAGGCTGCCGTTGGGGATCGTGACTGTCGGCATGTCTTTGCCCGCGTGAAAGATGGTGATCGTTGAATCACTTCCGCCGAGAGCGTTGACGATGTTCGTCGCACGCTCCAATGCAGGTTGCAGATCTGGATGATGGTCGATGGGGATCAGCACTTCTCGAAGTCGGACTTGCCCGGATTCACGGGATACGAAACCGCTCGATTGGCAAGGGACAAAGAGCGTGGGAATGTGGCTCGCGCGCGCGACTGGCTCGGCGATTGATGGATGGAGCCATCGGTGCCAGCCTTCACGACCATGCGTTCCAAGCACGATTAAGTCGACGTCATTCACTTGGGGAAAAGTCAGAATGGTATTCACGACGTCGGAGCTGCGCGACGAGACTTTGTGAATCTCAACGCCCAACTTGCCGATCACTTCATGTTGTTTGGAGCCTGGGCCTAGCAATCCCCATCGCTCCAGCGTCTGCCGAACCTGCGGAAATGCGTCCCAATTTTCCGGCTCGTCGGCCTGATCAAGGACATGGAGAAGATACAACGTTGCCTTGTTGTGGATGGCGATTCGCAAAGCGTGGTCGAAAGCGATTTCGCTTTCGGACGAAAAGTCGGTCGGATGAAGAATCAACTTTGCCGAATGATTTGTCGGGTTTTGCATAGCAAAAAATATCTTTGGGGCTGCCGATCGCCAGCCGACGCTAAAAAAAGGCGCTGGCTCCGGCCCAGCGCCAAAAAACACCTACCTTATACTTACCACGATTCGATCAACGACTTTCGAATTGCATCGAGAGCCTTCTTTGCTGATTCCACAATACCATTCGGAACGCGTCCAGTTCACGAACTCCTTTGTTAGTACATTGGTTTGAGCTTTGACCAACATGCTGCACCCGCTTTTTTTGAGGTGATTTATTGCAAGGAGGTGTGCTTGCAAAGGGCGTGCCACCGCAAGGTTCGACAGAGCAGATAAAGACGACGGATCTTTGCCGTGACGGTGTTGAATCTAAGGGCAGATTCGGCCAACCGCGGGCACTCAATCAAGCTGCTAGTGTGCATTTGCCCGCACATAGCGCGCGACACTGCACACTCGTCAATGGAAAAGCATCACGAGCGCTCGGAGCGCGTCGGTCGTTGTGAAAATACCAACAACGAATCCGCCGTCCACGACCACGGCACTTCCAACTTTTCGCTCAAGCATCTGCCGACACGCCTCGTTGATCTTCGATGTTGGACTGACCGTCAACACATCCTGCTGGCAGATGTCTTGCAGCGGCATGGCGTCAGCTGCATCGCCGTGCGAGATCCGCGCTTGAAGAATATCTCGTTGCGAAACCAAGCCTTGCAAATGCGACCCACTCATTACTGGGACGTGACGAATCCCGTGCGTTTCCATCGCGTGAATCGCCTCAGCAACAGTCTCGCATCGTTCGACCTCGACGGGGAGCCGTGTCATGTACCGCCGAACGATTGGAGCTTTGTGGCGCATTCTCGAGTCCTGTTGAATCTGTAACACCAACCAACACGCACTCGCGATTGGTGGATAGTGTAGAGCAATTGTCCCAATTGCTCGCGGAACAATTGGGACAATTGTTCTACAATTAGCGGCCGTCAATCGAAGATGGGCAAGGCACTAGCCCAAATCGGTCGTGCATAAACAATGCCAAATCGCTCCTTAACTAATGAATGCGTCCTCCGTTGGCAAAGCCCATCGAAGCGTGCGGATTCGCACGTGCTGTGCGGACCAAGTGTACTGTCGGTTCGATTCACCTACGGCTTTATCAACGTCGCCTTTTCCGGCGACAAGATCCGATGTGGAACAGTGTTTGCTGACAGTCTGTTCGTTCGAGTGTTTTCAGCACTGAAACTCCACAACGATCGCCCGTCAAATGGAAAACCGAATCACAGAACACGTGAGCCACATTAAACCTCTTCCAGCGGACAAGCTTCGCTGGCGATGCGATCCCGCGATGTTTGATTTCGAGACGACCAGCGACGTCGATCCGCTGCGCGAAGTTCTCGGTCAAGCCCGTGCTCTGGATGCGGTGCAGTTTGGCATCGGCATTCAACAGGATGGCTACAACTTGTTCGTCCTCGGCCGACGTGGCACGGGCAAGCGGACCATTGTGAACCAGTTCCTCGAGCAGCGATCCGCCAGCGAGCAGCGTCCGCCGGATTGGTGTTACGTGCAGAATTTCGAACATCCCGACAAACCGACGTCACTGCGACTGCCGCCCGGCTGGGCAACAAGGTTGCGCGACGATATGGAGAACTTGGTCGAGGATTTGCAGACAGAAATCGCCGCTTCGTTGCAGGTTGAACAGCACCAGATTCGCGTTCAGCAACTCGAACAAGCGGCGAAGCACCAGCATGATGTGGCGTTCAAGAAACTGGCGGAGAAGGCGGCGACGAAGGACCTTCAGCTAATCCGCACGCCTGGCGGGTTCGCAATGGCACCGATGAAGGACGGCGAAGTCATCGGACCCGAAGAATTTGACGCGCTGCCGAAGGAGGAGCAGGACCATATCACGTCGAACGTCGAGTCGTTGCAGGGCGAGTTGAAAGAGTTGATCGAGCAGGTTCATGAGTGGCGCAGGGAGACTCGTGAAAGGGTCAAGGAGTTGAATCGCGAAACGACGCGGGCTGCGATCGGACGCTCACTTGCCGCAGTACAATTGAAGTACTCAGAATTTCGCGACGTGCTTGACTACCTCGTTGCGGTCGAAAGAGACATTATCGAAAACTCGGAAGATTTCGAGCCGGCGCGCGACGAACCTGCATCCTTTTTCGGAATCGAGATGCCCGATCAACATTCGTTTCGGCGTTACGCTGTCAATGTGTTGGTCGACAACAAGGAAACGAGCGGCGCACCGGTCGTGTATGAGGAACACCCGAACTATCAAAACTTGATCGGCCGCGTTGAGCACAAGTCCCAAATGGGCACGTTGTTAACGGATTTCACATTGATCAAACCTGGCGCTCTGCATCGGGCCAACGGTGGCTATCTTGTCGTCGATGCGCTCAAACTTTTGCAGCAACCCTACGCTTGGGAAGCTTTGAAACGTGCGCTCGGCTCGGGCACCGTCAAGATTGAATCGTTGGCCGAGTCGCTGAGCCTGGTTAGCACCGTGTCGCTCGATCCGCAACCGATTCCGTTGGACGTCAAGGTCGTGTTGCTCGGCGAACGAATGCTCTATTACCTGCTGTACGAACACGATCGCGAATTTGGCGAGCTGTTCAAAGTGGCGGCGGATTTTGACGACGAAATGAATCTCACGTCGGAGAATCTGCAACTCTATGTTCGGATGATCGCGGCGCTCGTGCGGAAAAACGGCGAAACGGAGCAGATCAACGCAGCCGAATTCGCCCAGAGTTCGGGCGATTCAAATTCACGGCCCGAAGTCTTGGCGACCGTGGCGACGAACGACAAACCGACTCGGCCATTTGACGCGTCGGCCGTCGCGTGCGTGATCGAGAGGGCTGCGCGAGTGGCCGATGACTCCCAGAAACTGACGACCCACTTGCGTACGATCTCCGATTTGATTCACGAGTCAGACTTCTGGGCCTCGAAAGACAACTGCGATGTCGTAACGGCGAAGCATGTCGAGCAAGCGATCGATAAGCAAATCTATCGAGCGGATCGTTTGCGCGAACGAATGCAGGAAGAGACACAGCGTGGAACGTTCTTTGTCGATACGGAAGGCGAAAAAGTCGGGCAGATCAATGGCCTGTCGGTGCTTGACCTGGGCAACTTCCGTTTTGGCCGACCGTCGAGGATCACGGCCACGACTCGTCTTGGGAAAGGTGAAGTTGTTGACATCGAGCGCGAAGTGGAACTCGGTGGTCCGATCCACTCGAAAGGCGTGCTGATCATTTCATCGCTGTTGGCGTCGCGATACGCAAAGAACCATCCACTCTCGTTGCTGGCGAGCGTCGTCTTTGAGCAATCTTACGGGCAAGTCGAGGGCGACAGCGCATCGGTCGCGGAGCTGTGTGTTTTGTTGTCGTCGTTGGCGAACGTGCCCATCAAGCAATCGCTGGCCGTCACCGGATCGATTAACCAACACGGGCAGGTTCAGCCGATCGGCGGAGTGAATGAAAAGATCGAAGGGTTCTTCGACCTTTGCGAAGCCCGTGGATTGACGGGCCAACAGGGAGTTCTCATTCCCGCCGCCAACGTAAAACACCTCATGCTGCGAAACAACGTCGTGCAGGCAGCGGCCGAAGACCGCTTTCATATCTATCCAGTCGAGACGATCGACGATGCGATTGAACTGCTGACTGGAATGGCAGCCGGCGAAGCGGACGACTCGGGGAGCTACCCCGACGAGACCGTCAATGGCCGTGTCGCCGCGCGTCTGTGGGAGCTGTTCGAATTGAGCCAGAAATTTACCAAGTCGGATCGTGAAGATGCGGTATCACCATGACCCAAACAGACAAGACGACATTGAAAAGAATTCTCGTTGCCTTGGACGAATCGCCGCCTGGCCTCGCTGCGTTAGAAGTCGCGACCCATTTAGCCTCACAGCTTCACGCGGACTTGCAGGCGCTGTTCGTTGAGGATGACAATCTGCTGAAGCTGGCCGGTTTGCCATTCTCGCATGAGATCGACTTTACGTCCGCCGTCGCACGGCCACTCGACCGATCCGCCGTGGAACAGATATTTCGCACGAAGGCGAACCAGATTCGCGAGGCAATCGCCACGACAGCTCATCGCGCCAGTGTTCGCTGGTCGTTCCAAGTCACACGCGGACGTGTTACCGCCGAAGCACTAGCGGCTGCCAGAGAAATGGACGCCGTTGTCATGGGACGAGAAAGCTCGCCACTAAAATCGTTCGCGGACGCAACAGCGAGAGGCGATCGCAATACAATCGTCGTGGTCTATGACGGTTCGCCCGGCGGGCGGCGAGTTCTCGAGATTGCTCAACAGTTCGCCGCGATTCGTTCCGATCCGATTTTCGTTTTTGTAAACACGTCAGAACCTGAACAAGCCGGCAGATTGCGACAAGAGGCGATCGATTCGATTGACCAGCAAGTGCAGCACGCAACGGTTTCGGGCGAATTGCTCTCTGATGCCCATGAGTTATCGGTCGCCGTCGAGCAAACTCACGCTAGACTCGTTGTGCTCAACCGCGACAATCTGCTGCTCGACGAGCGAACCGTCGAATGCCTGGTCAACGAACTTGACTGCCCTATCGCACTTGTTCGATAACTTTGACTGACAGATTCAGTACCCATTCCGCCGTAGCTGCGAGTGCAGCGGCAAAAGAGAAGAGCCGAAATGGATTCCACTGACCAAACTCCGTGGGTCGAAGGTCTAACGATCGGCCAAGTGCTATCGAAAACGGCTGAGAGATTTCCCGATCGTGACGCGGTCGTTTTCCCTAAACTCGACTTGCGATGGAACTGGCAGGAGTTTGCATCGCGAGTCGATCAAACGGCGCGGGCATTGTTGGCATTGGGAATCAAGCCCGGCGAACACGCAGCAGTTTGGGCAACGAATGTGCCGCAATGGATTGAACTTCAATTTGCGACCGCACAAGTTGGCATCACACTGGTGACAATCAATCCAGCGTACCGGCCGTTTGAGTTGAAGTACGTCCTCAAGCAATGTGATGCCGTTGCGCTGTTTTTAATCGATCGATTCAAGACGTCCGACTACTTCGCCATGTTGGCCGAATCGTGCGCGGATCTTGCTGAAGCCGACACCGAGGAACCCATCTCTGGGGAATTTCCAATGTTGAGGCGCGTCGTTGGACTCAAGGGCGAAACGCCAAAGGCTGTCATTAACTACGAGACCTTCCTCGCCAGGCGTGAATCGATTGATCCACAAACGGCAACGGAAATCGCCAGTCGACTCGTTCCAAATGATGCGGTCAACATTCAGTACACGTCGGGCACGACCGGGTTTCCCAAGGCGGCAACGTTGAGCCATCGCAATCTCCTTCTCAACGCGTACTATGTTGGACAGTGTCAGAAATTCACGTACGAGGATCGCATTTGCATTCCCGTTCCATTTTACCACTGTTTTGGTTGTGTTCTCGGTACTTTGTGCGCGGCGGTTCACGGAGCAGCGATGGTTATTCCTGGCGAGTATTTCAATGCCACCGACACGCTGGACGCAATTCAGCGCGAACGAGCGACGGCGATTTACGGTGTGCCAACCATGTTTATTGCCCAGTTGCAAGATCCTTCGTTCGCAGAACGCGATTTGACATCCTTGCGAACGGGAATCATGGCCGGCAGCCCTTGTCCGGTCGAAGTGATGAAGCAGGTCATCGACGACATGGGAGCGAGGGAATTGACGATCGCCTACGGGCAAACCGAGGCGTCACCCGTCGTAACTCAGACGCGTGTCAACGATCCGCTGGAACTACGAGTCGAAACGGTGGGCCGACCGATCCCCGGCGTGGAAGCCAAAGTGATCGATCCCGCGACGGGCGATGAACTTGGCGTCAACGAACAGGGCGAGTTTTGTTCACGCGGTCATGTTGTGATGCTCGGCTATTATAAGTCTCCCGACGCAACCGCCGCCGCCATCGACGAAGACGGTTGGCTGCATTCAGGCGACCTTGCCGTACGATTGCCCAATGGTTACTACCAAATCACGGGGCGCATCAAAGACATGGTGATACGCGGCGGTGAGAACATTTATCCTCGCGAGATCGAGGAATACCTTTTCACGCATCCAGCGATCGAACAATCTGCCGTCGTGGGTGTGCCCGACGAGAAATTCGGCGAAGAGTTATGTGCGTGGATCAAGCTAAAATCGGGCGAGAGTATGACAGAGGACGACGTCCTCGATTATTGCCTGGGCAAACTCGCCCATTACAAAGTGCCTCGATACATTCGTTTCGTCGATCGTTTTCCGCAAACCGTGACGGGGAAAATTCAGAAGTTCAAAATCCGAGAAATGATGATCGAGGAAATGAAGCAAGAGAGTTCGACGTAGCTGCACTCGCCAGAGTGCGGACTTTTCGAACTCAACAGTCCGCGTTCTGGCGAACGCAGCTACGACATTCTGGGCTAGGAACGACGAAGCGCCATGGCAGCAAAGACGCGTTCGCGTGCTATTTCAACCGCCGCATGACGAGGTACAACTTCTTCTTCCTTAACCCGTGTGAGCACTTGCTCCGTGTTTCGGCGGATCTTCTCAGCGATTTGTTCGAAGGCGTCGTGTTCCGTGCCGCCGTGAAATTCAACGGCCGCGCAAATCACGCCACCCGCATTGGCGATGAAGTCCGGCACGACGATCACGCCTCGCTCGTGCAGCAACATCTCGGCGGAAGCGGTCGCCGGGATGTTCGCGCCTTGAAGAATGAGCTTCGCCTTGATATCGGGCACATTGTCGCTGTGAATGCAATCGGGCCGTGCGGCCGGCACGAGAATCTCACAGTCAACGGCGAACAAATCCGTCTTTGATATTTTCTCGCCAGCGCCGTAGTTTATAACGCTCGACGACTTTTCTTTGGCTGCGACGAGTTCATCGACATCGATTCCCTTGGCATCGTACACCGCACCTTGCGAGTCGCTAGCGGCGACGAGTTTGACTCCCATCTCTGCCAGATATCTCGCGGCGTGTTGACCGACGTTGCCAAATCCTTCGATGGCAACCGTGGCACCTTTCAATTCGAGTTCACAGAACGGCGCGGCGACTTCGGCGCATTGGGCAACTCCGTACCCAGTCGCTCCAAGTTCATCGAGCGGGATACCGCCCAAGACTCGCGGCAATCCAACCGCACGGCCAATTTCGTCGTGAATCACGGCCATGCACGATTCGTTCGTGCCCATGTCGGGACCAGGAATGTAATCAACCAATTCTCGAATCGCCTTGGCAAACGCTCGGATCAAGGCCGGTTTGTCGACCGTTTTTGGATCGGCGAGGATGCCCGATTTGCCACCACCGTGTGGAAGTCCCGCGGCGGCGTTCTTTTTCGTCATGGCGCGGGCCAAACGAAATACTTCTTCGGTCGAAACATCCGGTGCCATACGGACGCCGCCGATTGCCGGACCAATCGCGACATTGTCAATCACGACAATTGCTTTCAAGCCGATGTGCGGTTCATAGATGTGTACAACTTTCGCGGGCCCCAGATCGTCACAGAAGTGGTCAAACTCGTAGATGGGTTTCTTCATGTCTTTCACCTCATACTTTTTTCGTAGCACAGGCTGCCAGCCTGTAACTCGATTGCTAAAACAGGCTGGCAGCCTGTGCTACGCTAAAACCAAGTTCACATCCTCGCCGACTTCGTTGGTCCAATATTGATTCACACTTATTTGAATTGCCGCGAGCCAATCGTCACGCCGTGTCGGCTGGAACAGATGACGAAATCGACGCTGTGGTTTCAGGTACTCTTCGACCGAGCGAAAACGCGACGGCACATAAGTGTATCGCACCTGGCCATCAAAGGCTTCCTTCAGCGGCCAGATGCCCGTCTCGACCGCGAGCTTGGCGATTTCAAAACTGATGGCCGGGTCAAATCCCCAGCCAGTTGGGCAAACGGCCAGCCCCGTAAACAGTTTCGGACCGCGAATCTCGAGCGCCCGATGCACCTTCTCCGCCAAATCGACCGGCTCGTGCGCCGACACCGTCGCCAGGTAAGGCGGTTTTTGTGCTCGCCAAATTTCAAAAATGTCTTTCTTGCGTTGAAAGCTGCCCCTGGGCGAAGTGGTTGTTCTCGAGGCGAACGGCGAGGCACTCGACATTTGAAACCCTGTGTTGCCGTAAGCTTCGTTGTCGTAGCACAGATACCAAAAGTCGAGGCCGCGATGAATCGCACCGGAAGTGGACGACAGTCCCATGTCGTACGTCGAACCGTCTCCGGCCAACACGAGCACTTTCAAATCTTCGTCATCGGGCAGTTGTTCTTTTTCGCGCAGCACATCGAGTGCATCGCGAATTCCTTGCGCACCGGCCGACGGGCTGCCCATCGTCGTGTAGAGCCACGACGATCGCAACGGCGTAAACGGATAGACCGCCATCAACGTCATGCAACCGGCCGCATTAACGACCACAACGTTCTCGCCCATCGCCTTGTGCATCAATCGCAGTGTTGACAAACCGCCGCATCCCGCACACAACGGCGAACCGGGAACGAGGTATTCTTCCTGCGGCAAATCTTTCGGGCTTTTGTAAAACTCGCGTTTGATTCTCATCATCCATCTCGATTCAACGATGCTCAAAGTGTAGGGAACGCCCTCTGTGGCGTTCCGCAAATAGACATGCGAGATCTCGGAACGCCACAGAGGGCGTTCCCTACATTTCTAATTCGTAGTTGTCTTTTTCTCACGTCAGCACCTCTTCAACATCCTTCCCGGCGGCTTGCAGACGCTGCTCGATCTGCTGGTGTTCGTCGCTTGTCATCAGCAGTTCACAATCGTACGGGCCGGAGTACGACTGAGTGGAATCGAGTGTCTCCAGAATGTGATCAAACTCGGCCGCGCTGATGTCTTTGCCGCCCAGGCCGCCGACAAACGATCGCAACACGGCGGGACGCATCGGTGATGTCGCCAGCGCCGCCGCCACTTCGTGGTACAAGATTCCACCGTGTCCAGGACTGATGTTTTGGTCGATGACCGCAACAGAAGGTCGATCCGCCAACGCGTCAACGACGCCTTCAATCGGAAACGGCCGAACAAGTCGCAGCCGCAACAAGCCCACTCGCCGGCCTTTTTCGCGCCAGCGATTGACGGCTTCTTTGCCTTTGGTTGCAAACGATCCCATCATGACCAACACCACATCGGCGTCGTCAAGTTTGTACGATTCGAACGCCTCGTAGCTGCGGCCAAATGTGTTGCGGAATTCGTTGGCCACTTCACGATGCACGTCAATTGCGTTTTGCATCGCGCGGTGCATCTGGTAGCGGAAGTAGCTGTACATGTAGCCTTCGAGCACCGCAACACCTTGGGCAACCGGTTGCGACGCTCGAAACGCGGGATGATTGGTTTCGAACGGCGGCAAGAACTCGCGGACTTTGTCTTCGTCAGGAATCTCGACTCCTTCGCGCGTGAACGACAAAAAAAAACCGTCGAGATTGATCAGCACGGGCAGCGACACTCGTTCATCTTCCGTGATTCGATACGCCATCAGCACCGAGTCGAGCACCTCCTGGCACGACTCACAGTGAATTTGGACCAGGCCCGCGTCGCGCGCGGCCAGCACATCGTTATGGTCGGGCCCCAGCGTGATCGGCGCGGACAAGCCCCGCGAGACGTTGACCAGGACAAATGGCACTCGCCAGCCAGCCACCGTGTACAACGCTTCCATGGCATAGATCAACCCCTGGCTCGAGGTTGCTGTGAACGTTCGCACGCCCGTAGCCGCGGCGGAACCAGCGGCGGTGAGCATCGAATGTTCGCTGTCGAGCGTGACGAATCGGCCTCGCAATTCGCCACTCGCGTTCCAGGCGGCGAGTGTTTCGATGATCTCGGTCTGTGGCGTGATCGGAAACGCAGGGATGTAGTCGACGTCCGCGAGGCGAGCGCCCCAGGCGGCAGCGGCGTTTCCGGTCAACAGTTTCCTCACCATGCCCGCACCTCTTTTTCTTTTTCGATCGCATGCTCCACCGGACATTCGTCCCAACAAATCATGCAGCCTTTGCAGTGGTCGTAATCGATCACGGGATAGCCTTCGTCGTCGAGCGCGATCGCACCGTCTGGGCAGCGAACAAAACAGATTCCGCATCTCGTGCAACGGTCGTAATCGATCTCCGGCCGTTCGACTCGCCAACTGCCGGTGTGTCTCGCGTCCGCGTTTCCGGGCACCAGAATACTGGGCGAACTGCGATGGGGGACGTCGTACGCCAACGAGTGCATCGTGCTATCGGTGGATAAATCGGAAGGATCAAGCGAGAAGCTCAAGTTCTCAATGAATTCAGGTGGCTGTGTTTCTTCGATCGGCGACAACTGCGCGAAGACGGCGCGAGCCAGTTCAATATTCTTGCCGATCAAGTCGGCAGGCAGATGGCCATGCTCAAGCTCTTCGCGGGTCGCATCAAGCAGGTTCGCGTCAGTGATGACGCCAACCAGTCGCGCGGCCGCCGATGCCAGGCCCGTGCTGAGCGCCGACGCTTTCCCTAGCGAATCAAGCGTGAGTTGCGTGATATCAAGCGCAATGACGGGAGCGAGCAGTTCATGTTTCTGGGCAAGCAACTCTTTCGACGGCGTGTTGACAAAGAGCGCCGCGGCAGTGCGTTGTCCGGCAAGCACCGCAGCGGCAGGGTCCTCGAGCAGTGTGTCGTCGCCAATGACGATGAGGTCAGGTCGCGCGATCACACCTCGTTCCAAAATCTCCCCGCGACCGATTCGAGTAAACGCCGCAACCGACGCGCCGCGCCGTTCAGCGCCGTAAATTGGTGAGTCTTGAACCTGATAACCCGCGAGAAATGCGGCCGTGCCGACAATGCGACTGGCCGTCTTGATCCCGTGTCCGCCTCGGCCGTGAAATCGAATCCGAATCACGAATACACTCCATGTCAGGTCTGTGTTCGCCAAAGGACCAATTAGCAAACTCTGTACCAGATTTGCACATGCCTAATGCGGAAGGAAACCAGCGTCCAAGTGCGCGATTTCGCACAGCACAGGCGATATTTGCGCGCCGTACCGTAGGACCGATTTCCAATTCGTCTGGGACGGTTTGAAAAACCGCCCGACTGGAGATCATTAAAGGACCAAGCTCAGCAGAATGAGCGTGATAACAACCGGGCAAATATATCGAACCGCGAACGACCAGCACTTTTGCAACCAGTGATTACGGCCGTCCGATTCCAAGCCAGAAAGTGCTTTGTCAGTACCCCACGTCCATCCGACAAACAAACAGATCGCCAACGAAACGAACGTCAAACAGAGTTTTCCGAACAGCGTGTCCAGCAGATCCAACACAGAACAATGAAGGATCGGCAAATCGGAAAGCAGCGGCACCGCTCCGACGCTCAACGCCGTTGGAATTCCCAGCAACATGGCGGCGCTGCCGGAGATGAGGACCGCAGTCTTTCGTCGCAATTGCCACTGTTCGATCAAGTAGGTCACGACAACTTCCATCAGCGAGATCGCGGACGTTAACGCGGCGATCGTGAGCAACAAAAAGAAACCGGTGCCGAAGAAGATTCCAGCGGGAATCTGTTCGAAGACTCTGGGCAGGACAAGGAAAATCAACTTCGGTCCCTCGGCCGGTTCGAGGCCTGGGATCGTGAACAGCGCCGGAAAGATCACGAGGCCGGCCATTACGGCGATGCTCGTGTCGATGGCTGCGATCATGACGGCAGACGACTGAATGTCTTCATCTTTCGAAAGATAGCTGCCGTAGGTGATCATGATGCCCATGCCCAAGCTAAGCGAGAAGAACGCTTGGCTGACGGCGTTTAGCACGGTTTCCGTCGTCACCTTGGAAAAATCCGGTTTGAGAAAAAACGAGAGCCCTTTCGCCGCTCCCGGCAAAGTTACCGCGCGAATGACGAGCAAGATGAGAATCGCCAAAAGCATTGGCATCAGGACCTTGCTCCATTTCTCGATGCCGGATCGAATTCCGCCCAGCACGACGAGCATCGTTACGAGCATGAAAACAACGTACGCGACAAGCGAGTAGTACGGACTTTCGGTGACCGTCGCGAATCGCTGTGACAACAATTCTGGATTCGCAGATTCATTGAAAACTCCGGAGAAGGTGATCGGAACATAGGCCAACGTCCAAGCAGCGATGACCGAGTAGTATGACAGAATCGCCAACGATGCGATCACCGCGATCACACCAATGAATCGCCAAATCTTCCGGTCGGACAAGTCGACAAACGCTCGAACCGGGTTGCTACGAGTTTGCCAACCGATCACCAACTCGGCCAACATGACCGGGATTCCAATCGCGATCACCGCGGCAATGTAAATCAAGACAAACGCAGCGCCGCCGCTTTCTCCTGCAACCGTTGGAAATCGCCAGATGTTCCCCAGGCCGATGGCCGATCCAGCGGCTGCCAACAGAAACCCTAGTTTCGTTGCCCATGTTTCTCTTTCTGAATTCGGATCGGTCATGGTGAGACAGCCATTGAAATGCCGTGAAACATGACAAACGCAACCGAGGCAAGCAAACCAACAATCGGTAACCAAATGGGGTAGTTTGGTCCTTCGTGGCTCTGGGATCCCTCGCGACATTTGATGCAAATGAGTGATAGATTCACAAACGCATAGACGACCAGAAGGATCGTACTGGTCACTTTGGCAAGGGTTACGATGGGAAACCACAACGCCAAAACCAGTACCACAACCGTTGCCGCAAACGTCGCTTCCAACGGTGTCTGGGTCCGCGAACTGACATTTCCGAAAGTCGATGGTGCCTGATGCTTCTGAGCCATCCCGTATGCGACGCGCGAAGCCATCACGATTTGTACCAGCGCTCCGTTTACGCCAGACAACATTCCGATGATCGTGATGCCAACGGCGAGCGGTCCGACTCCGCCAACGACGAGCGATAGCGGTGAATCACTCGCTCGCAACTGATCGAGTGGCACTGCCAGAACTGTGACCATCGTGACCATCACGTAGATCAACGTTGTCAGGCCAAGCGATAGTAAAATTGCGATCGGCAGATTTCGCTGCGGTTGTTTCACTTCTTCGGCGACGTTCACCATGTCCTCGAAGCCGACAAACGAATAGAAGGCCAGGTATGCTCCGAGAAACACGCCCGACCAGGCACGGGGGTCCAAATCGGGCACCAATTCGTCCCAGCGATCCGCGACGGTCAACAAGTTTGGACTCGCCCAAGCAAAGACGAACATGAGACCGCCAAGTTCGACGATCGTGATGACGAACGTAAACAGTGCGGATTCGCCGATTCCCCACGCGGCTACTGCTCCTAGTGAGACGACCATCACAACGCAGATCGCCTCACGTGGAACGTCGACAAAACTTTGCAGAAATCCGGCAAACGCATTTGCCAACGTGGCGGCGGAGACAACTCCCGTCGCAATCACCATCCATCCGATCACGGCCGACAGCCAATGTCGCCGAAACGCGACCAACACGTAATGTGATTCGCCCGCGCTGTACGGATATCGGGCGGATAGTTCGGCAAACGAAAACGCGCTGAACATCGCGATCAATGCCGCGGCGAAGAACGCGACCGGAGTCAGCATTCCTGCCTCGCCAGAGACTTTGCCGATCAAGGCGTAGAATCCGCCGCCAACAATCGTTCCCAACCCATAGAACGTGATCATTGGTAGACCGAGCGCGCGTTTTAGTTGAGGACTGTCACCCATGCGATCGTTGTTACTCCGCGCCGATTTTGAGCGCCACGTAAACGAAATACAGAACGCATAACCAAGCGCCTTCGTGGCGATGCAATTTTGCCCGTCGACAGAGAAACCAGGTAAAGACCCCTGAAACGACGAACAAATACGGCAGGTCAAAACGAAGGATCGTCCGGTCAAACTCCAGCGGTGCGATACACGCGGCGACACCGACCGGAATCAGGCAGTCGAAGACATTGCTGCCAACGATATTTCCCAGAGACAATCCCGGTTTATTTTTTAATGCTGCTGTAACCGTCAGCGCCAATTCGGGCAGGCTCGTTCCAAAAGCCACAATCACGGCACCGACAAATGATTGACGGATATCAAATCGTTCGACAATTTGCAGTGCCTTCTGCACAACCAACTCGGAGCTGAAAATCAAAACAGCGAGGCCCACCACGACGAATATCCAACCTCGCCAGATCGGGCCCTGTTTGCGATCGGTCACTCGTTCGGATTCGCGGCCGTCGCGTTCACGCCGGTAGAGCACGACGAGGTAACCAATGAAGACGGAGACAAGTACTATTCCACCAGGACGCCAGACAAAACCGGGCAGCCCGACCAAGAACAACAGAACACAGGAACCAAGCAAACCGAAACTCAATCCGCCGATTTGTCGTCGCTGGACGGTCAACTGATGGCAAATCGCCGCCGTGCCCAAGACGATACTGATCTGGCACAGCGAACTGCCGACGGCGTTTCCGACAATGACTCCAGAGCTTTCAATTCCGTAAAGATTTCGAATCGCGCCGCTCACAGAAACGACCAACTCTGGCAAGTCGGTGCCAAAGGCGAGAATCGTCAATCCAATGAACATCTGCGAGAGTCCGAAATATTCAGAAATGCGGAGCGCGCCCTGGATGGCCAACTCGGTACTTGCCCACAGACCGAAAAGGCCGAGACAGAGAAGGACGATCTCAACCATTGTTTCTCGCCGTTGTGTGGTTTAGATCCGTCGTGTCGACAAAAGAGAAAACGGGCGGCCAGTCCCTTTATCAAGTCGTGACAGTTCATCACAGCCGCTACGCACGGCCGTTTTTCGCTTACGGTACCTGACGATTGACAATCAACTTGAAGTAAGGCCCGGTACGCCCGTTGGGGTCCGCGTGCCAATGTACTTTTAGCAATTCGCGTGCCACTTGAACTAAGAGGCGTAGGCTTCCAACCTGCACGTTGGCTGAAAGTTCAGGAGTGCGAAAACTGCATCCCCGGTGTGCCGCATCGCACAGTCTCGCGGTGCCGAAACCGAGATGTACCGCGACACGACCGGATGCGTCAGTTTCTTTATTGTCGGCACGTTCTTTGCTCGCTTAGACCGAATACGTCGCCACAAACAACTGCTTAGGTGCAACAAGGAGCAACAAGATGAACCTTCAAGAGTTTCTCGGACGAAGTGCAGTGGAATTTGAAGTACTGGAACATCCGGCGACATTCGACGCTTCGCACTTAGCCGAGTCAATTCACGTATCAGGTTATCACGTGGCGAAGACGGTGCTACTTCGCGTCGACAACGACGCATATGTGATCGCCGTCCTGCCGGCGACACACCATGTTCGATTGGAAGATGCACGTGCGGCGCTGTCAGCGCGCCAAGTCGAGTTGGCGAACGAGGAAGAAATCGAAAACCGTTTTCTCGACTGCGAGGTCGGCGCGTTGCCACCATTTGGTTCGTGCTACGACATGGAGACACTGGTCGATAAATCGCTTGTAGGCGACGAGAACATCATCTTTGAAGGAAACACACACAAGGAAGCGATCCGCATGCGCTACGACGATTTCGTCAAATTGGAAGAGCCGCTGGTAGGATCCTTTGCTGTCGCTAATTTCCCTACTGCCTCAGGATCAACACCGGACAGTGCGACAGCCTCGTGATTCGTTCGGCAACCGATCCCATCACGAGCCGCGAAATGCCACCGCGGCCATGTGATGGCAACACAATCAATTCCGCATCGATTTTCTCGGCAAACTCGGCAACCGTCTGGCCGGGGTCACCGAACGAAACGTGCGTTGCGACGCCGCCATATTTTGGGTCCGACAATCGATTTCTTAACCCTTCGGCAGTTTGGTCACGACGCTGTGCCTCATCCAAGACACTAAACAGCATTCCGGGCTGTGCGGCCGTGACGTCTTGCATGACGTGAATCACGTGCAAATGCGAGGGCTCGTCGACTAGAGAAAGGCCCACATCAACCGCCTCGAACGACTGATCCGAGAAATCAATCGGCACAACGACTTTCCTCTTCGGAAACCAGCTCATTGCAATTGATTCTCCGTTACGAACGAGATCAGGAGGGGGTTTTCAAGCTGGCGAAAGTCCTCGAACCGCATGCGGATCGCTTCGTGATGTGTGTCGCCTTCGAAGTAGATTTCCTCGTCTTCCGTCAAGCTTTCGTCGACCACCGTTTTCATGCCGTACGGCGATCCAAACGGCGGCAATGCGCCTATCTCGCAATCCGGGCAATGTTGTTTGATCTCCAACTCCGTGGCCAGTTCAACTTGACTGCCACCAAGTGCTTTGGAAACTCGCGAAAAATCAACCGTCTTGTTGGCTGGCAATACCGCCACGACATACGAATAGCCGTGATCGGCTCGCAGCAAAACCGTCTTCGCAACCGCTCGGCCCGACACATGCAACGACTCGGCCATTCGCATAGCATCGAAGGTTTCAGGATGCGGAATGACCTCGAATTCGACATCCTTGCCTCGTAAGTAATCTAAAACTCTCATGGCACCGCTCCTTTCTGCGCGCTGTCCACGCGGCGCAAATAGAGAGCAAGATTCATACCAACCAAGATCGCTTAAAACACAGACATTGCCGCAATTCTGGTATCATTCAATGTGCGAAACCGCCCATTTCGCACACGCAATCGACAGTTCCGAGCACTTTTATTCGATTGAGGGATTTGTGGTGCGCCATGTGCCCTGTGGCTCTTGGCGGGCGAACTTCGATTGTCGATCGGCCAACCATTTTTGGAGCAACCATGGACAAATTCGATCGCGAACATTTCGCCCAGGCCTATCGCGCGCTTGCGGAGATCTTTGCACGCCAGCGGACTCCCGACGAAGTGGAAGATCACATCCCATTTCTCCTAGGCGACATGGCACGACGCATTTTCGTAGGTTCGCAATACGATCCGCCCGACGAGATCTTGGAAGCGACGGCAAGTGTCATGCGTTCAGGCGACGATCGACAGCGAAAGGCGCTGGCCGACCGCCTTCTCCGCCACGCCGATCATCTGGATGAAATCTCCGCCGCCGAAGATGGATGAGAATGTTTCAAGTTTAAATGACAAGCTTACCTGGAGTACGTGCCGTGGCAAATAAGAAGTCAGATCTAGCCGGGCCTGGCGTCGGGAACTATAACGAACTGGAGAAAGTCCTTCCAGAAGACTACTCGTCGATGCTGTCGCCAAAGGAAACGCAGCAAGCTATCTTCGCAGCAAAATCGTGCATTGAGGATGACCTTTGTTCGCAACTCGACTTGATACCGGTAACAGTTCCGCTGATCGTGGATGTTGAAAGCGGCGTCAATGACTACCTCGACCGCGACGGTTCTCGGACGCCGGTTCAGTTTCACATTTCTAACGACAATGGCAAACATTCGATCGATGCGCAAATTGTCCAGGCCGCGACGAAATGGAAACGAATGGCGCTCGCTCAATTCGACATGGACGTTGGAGAAGGTCTGCTCACCGATATGCGGGCGGTGCGCAAGGACTACTTTCTGGATCATGACCATAGTGCATACGTTGACCAATGGGACTGGGAACTCCGGATCACCGACGAGCAGCGAAACCTTGACTACCTGACTCAAGTCGTAGAGAAGATTTGGACGACTTTGAAACTTGCTGAGGCTCACGTACAGGAAATGTTCCCGCAACTAAAGTCGGAGCGATACCCGAATCTGCCAGACAAACTAACCTTCATTCATGCCGAAGACATCCTCGATAAATATCCGGATCTGCCGCGCAAGAAACGCGAAACCGCGATCCTGCAAGAACATCCAGCGGTCTTCATCTACGGCATTGGCGCCGTGCTCAAGGACGGTTATCCGCACGAATTGCGGGCGGCTGATTACGACGACTGGATCACTAAGACCACGTCGAAAGACGGCCGGCCCATGCATGGGCTGAACGGTGACATTCTGGTGTGGAACTCCGTGACACAACGTCGCCACGAACTCTCGTCGATGGGAATCCGCGTCAACGCAGAGTCGCTGCGTCGTCAACTCGAAATCAGCGGACAACTCGACTTCCTCAACTTTCCGTATCACCAAGCGATTGCCAACGATCAGATCCCGCTCAGCATCGGCGGCGGGATTGGGCAGTCACGGGTCTATATGCTGTTGCTCCAGAAAGCACATCTCGGCGAAGTTAGTGTGAGCGTTTGGCCGCAAATACTCAAAGAGATGTGCAGGCACAAGAGCATTCACGTCCTCAATTGATAGCCTCAGATAGTCAACGGAACGTGGGCACTTCCTCGAGAATTGCGCCTGTGGGGCCAAGGTCCCTGATTCATAGCTTCCGAGAGCCATCGCCAGCGAAAAAAGTCATTGTCGAGGGGCGGGCTCAGGCGTTGAAGTCGGCGCTTGAAAAACAGCAGCGCGACACCTTGCGTTTCAAAACGCTGAGACAGACCGCGACGAAAGCGCTAGCCCGGATTATTCATGAACCGCCGTCCAAACGACGTAATGTTCTCTGTGAAAAGGAGTTGCGGCTATCTTGCCTAAAACACCGCGCAAATTCGAATCCACACCAACCCGACGCGCAAGCGAGGGACGACGTCCAAGACCCCTCGCTTGCGCGTCGGGTTGGTGAATAATCCGCGTTAGAGTTGATGTGACCAGTACAAAACTGAACACACTCACGGCATCATCGGCCAGTAATCGATGTCTTCGACCGTGCCGTTGCCGAAGCTGGCCAGCCAGACCATCAGCGCCATAAACAGCGCCATCACGATCAACGTGACAATCAACGTGATCCGGTCTTTCCGCAGTTCTTCTTCGCTGCGGAAGTCGGCCTGTTTGGTCGGCGGCTTTGTGAAGGGTTTTTGTGCAGTGGACATGGCGCGCTCCTTTCATCTTAGCATCGCAAGCCTTCCACCTTTTCTACGTCCAGATGTCGTCGGAGTTTTCGAATTCAAGACACACTTTCATGACCCATAACTTTTGCGACGCATACCGTTTCCTACCAAGACCTTGGGTCGATCAACCAATGACTGTCACAAGGTGAAATCTAGATTGGGACGATTGTCCCCGACCGGGCGGCCAGAAGTGAGAACGTGCGTCGCATTCCAATCGTAGAAAAGATGGACGGAGCCAGTCATCAAAAGTGCACAGTGTAACTCTACATGGGGGACAGAACGATGAAAACGAGAATTCTCAAATCGATTGTCATGATCGTGGCGGCAATCGCTGTCGTCGCGGTCGCGGCTGGCGTTCAAGCGCAGACCTATTCTTCTGGCACACGCGGCCATCCACGATGGTATGGTCCGGGCCAACATCACGCTTCGACCTATGCCGAAGGCGTCCAACGCGGTTGGGCCAGCGTTATTCGCGCGATGGGCGACTACAACTACTGGACTTCTGAGGCGTTGATCAATCGTGAAGAAGCCCGCCGCATGTACACGGAAAACCGGGATGAATATGTTCAACAGTATTTCGAACTGCGACGTTTGAATCGCGAAGCACGAGCTGCCGAGCGAGGTCCAAAACCAACGCCACAAGACGTGGCTCGATTCGCCAAAGACCGTGCTCCCAATCGGCTCAGTGCCTATGAGTACGAAATTTCGTGGGGCGAATTGAAGTGGCCGTCTGCGTTGGCCGATGAGCAATTCGATGTCGAGCGAGAAGTGATCAACGATCTGATGAAGCAACGATCGGTCTACAACAGCGGTGCGGGGACGGACAATCATCGTCAGATCGTCGAATTGAGCAATCGCATGCTCGAGACGTTGAGAGGTCAAATCGACGAAGTTGCACCGATGGAATATGTCGCGGCGAGGAGCTTTTTGAAGAGGTTGCAGTATGAGTCTCGGTTCGTTCCCGAATTGAGCGCTGTGACCACTCCAACGGCGAATTTACTGGCCATGAAATAAGACACAGCAGACTCGCAGCAGAACCAACTTGGCTGTCGGAAACATCGACAAGAACAGGCTGGCAAGTTTTGCTACTATTCTTTGCGCAGCAGCTTGTGGCAATTGACACACGTTTGGGTCAGTTGAACATAGGCCAAGGTTGCGGTATCGATGTTCTTTTCTTTGGCTCCACGCAACAACTCTTCATTGATGAACCAAAAAAGATGGTATTGGGTGCGGTATTCGGGAGAATCCTCTTCGCCCCAACGTTGCTCGGCGAGTTTGTTCAGCGCGGCGGCACTCTGTTCGATCAACTCGAAGTCTTCGACAGTGATGCCCTGCAAGATCTTCGTCGAGTAATTCAGTTTTTTCTGCATTACGCTGGGCGAAGATTCCTTGTCGTCGGCGGTTAACAAAGGCGCTAACATCGCAATCGACAGAACTGCAGCGGCGAGCATAGCAATGGCCAGCACGTTCGTACGACCCATGTTGTGTCTCCTGTTTTACTTGTCCCAACCGGCCGCATTGCCGGGAGGGAAGAGATACTTTCCTCGATCAAAACGTTTGATGTATGTCGGCTTCCCCTTGAGCCGCGGCCTTGCGAATACTGCCCGCCAGCTCGATCATTGACACCGGTTTGACATGAAACTTGCACACTCGATGATCGACGGGACCCGCGTCCTGTCGTGACAGAACCAAAACCGGAATCGCGGGCCGCTCCGCACAAGCTGCTTCTAAAATCCTGTCGCCCCAGCCGTCCGCCATATCGGGTTCGAGGACCAGACAATCCGGCCGGATGCTTCGGAGTTTGTTGACGCAATCTCTTCCACTGCTCGCCGTTTCGACGTCAAACCCTTGTCCGATCAGGTAGTCGCGATAGGCATCGAGCAATTCTCGTTCAGGATCGGCAATAAGAACGCGAATATCCATTGGACCGTCGCTCCGCTAGATGACTAAACAACGGTCCCTGCCCATGCGAATTCTGCGCCAACCGCGAGGGTCGCTATCTTTCAATGATTTTGATGGCCAGGCGGTCGGAATGTCACAACCCGCGCGCAAAAACGCCCATCTTACTACTTTGGTTTTGTGCTGCTCAAACCGTTTGAGCTGACAACGTCGACGTCGTTAACAATCTGGTCGACGTGTTTGATTCCGCGCATCAATTCTTGCAAGACTTGTTTGAGATAGAAACTTGGCACCTGACCATTGAGCGATAACTTGCCTGATTTGAATTGCCAACTGATTTTGCAAAAGATAAATCTGTAAGCACAGTTGTTCAACTGTTGCTGCACGCACTCGTCGACACATTGCCTGACGTTTTTCTCTTTGATGGTTGGTGGTTTTTCCATGACAGCCCGCATCGGTTCCTCCTTTGACTCCGTGTTTAATCGGAAATGAATGGTTGCGGCAGCGTGATCACAAATTCCGCTCCGCTGTGGTGGTTGTCTTCAGCGGCGATCTGACCCCCGTGGGCTTCGACGATTCGACGCGTAATGGCCAGGCCCAAACCGGTTCCACCCTTTTTGGTTGTGAAAAATGGATCAAAACTTTTTTGTTTTTGTTCAGTTGTTAGCCCTGGTCCATTGTCGCGCAACGCAACTCGCAGCGCGGACGTGCCGTTCAAGTTCGACTGAGACCAGGCGACGTCAATTCTCACAGGATCAGGACATACCGCGATCGAATTCTCCAGGATATTGCGAAAAACCTGGTGCATTCGAAACGGATCGACAGGGCACCGCAGATCGAGGCCGTTGGTTTCGTGACAAAGGCGGATTTGCTTGTTGGCGTGCAGGCCGGACAGTTCATTGAGCACTTGTCCGACGAGTGGCTGCAAGTTGCAGCACTCACGGTCGAGAGTGACGGGAGATGCGAATTCACGTAGATCCCTGAACAATCGTTGCAGCCGGTTCTGTGCCGTTTGAATATGGCCAATGTATTCAAATGCCGCTTGTAGGGAACGGCCTCTGTGCCGTACCGTTTGGACGGTTTGTGTTAACGACGTTGCTTCGCCGTCGTTCGGAACGCCACAGAGGGCGTTCTCCACATCCTTTAATTCGATCGCCAGCATTTCGAGGTTGGCTTGGCTGAGTTGTAGCGCGTTGCGGCTCTCATGCGTGAGCGCGGTGACCGTTTGGCCGATAGCGGAGAGCCGTTCTTTTTGTTTCAGTTCGGTCAGGTCGTGAACAATACCAGTAAATCGGCGTTCGTCGCCAAGCCGGAATTCGCCGACCGAGATGCGCATCGGGAAGGTCGAACCATCTTTGCGCAGCCCCGTCACTTCGCGGCCGATGCTAATGATCTTGTTCTCGCCCGTGGCGATGTATCTGGCGAGATATTCGTCGTGCCGTTCGGCAAAAGGCAAGGGCATCAGCAGCGAAACATTCTTGCCGATCGCTTCGTCGGCCGCATAACCAAACAGTCGTTCGGCGGCCGGGTTGAACGACTCGATCACTCCCTGCTCGTCAATCGTGACAATTCCATCAACCGCCGTCTCGACGATTGACTTCAGTCGTGCCTGTTCGCCACTGGGCATCACGGCCTCAACAAAGTTAAACAACTCTCTCGCACCACAGGCTTTCACCCTGGCTCACTCGTCGGACAGCACCAATCAGTTCATCGGCGTCAGCTCGCTTGACCAAATAGCCGTTGGCTCCAAGATTGCGTGCTCGGACCTGGAAATCCGATCTTTCATATTGCGAATAAATCACGACGGGCAGGTCCGATTTTTCTGACTTCACTTTTTGCAGGATTTCAAAACCATCTCCGTCTGGCAACTTGAGGTCCAACAGCATCACGTCGGCCTCGCCGGCCAATGCCATGCGCACCGCTTGCTCAACCGTGGTTGCTTCGCCAGCAATCTCGATCTCCGTGTCTTCGAACGTGGCTCTCAACCCGCGACGAACCCACGGATGGTCTTCGGTGATTAACAGTCGTATTGCCATCGTTTCGCCTTCGTCGTGTCTTAGAGAACGTCCTCTGCGGCGTCCCGTTTGTGCGGTGTTTCACTAGCCAGCTTTCAGCTCTTTCCGTCGTCTTCCAGAACGGCCCAGAGGCCCTTCCCCGCGAATCCGCTTGTAAACTTCTTCGCGGTGAATCGGCGTGGTTGCCGGCGCTTCGAATCCCAGCCGTACGGTCGTGCCGCGAATTTCCAACACGGTTAAAGTCACCGTGTCGCCCAATTGAATTCGTTCACCTTTTTTCCTGGTCAGAACCAACATCGTTTTGCTCCTTGCGTTGGGCGTTTCCGAAATCATGTGTATTTTCCGATATTGGAGAGAATTCTCGTATCGTCCGCTGTGTGATTTTCACCTAGTAAAATCAACCATCCCGGCCTGGCGGAACATGGGGTAGAATTGTCGTTTAACCGACGTGTGCAACGGCCACAAACAAGAGCATCCGTGTGTTTTTATCTGTGTGCGGCCCGCAAAGATGGCGATGCGCACACGGATAGAAACACACGGTTAAAGAATCAGGCCTAATGGATCGGTCGTGACAATGACACAGAAAACCAATTTATGGCTCACTGTTGCCTGCATCTTGCTGGCTGCGGGGATCTTCGCGTTCGACACGCTGCTGCTGCCTCTAGGTGTGGCTGGTGGCGTACCTTATGTCGCTGTTGTGTTGATCTCTTTGTGGTTTCCTCGCGGGCAAGACGTGCTCTACATTGCGATCGCCGTCTCGGCGCTGACAATCCTGGGTTACTTCTGGTCTGAACCCGCCGGAACCCTGTGGATGGTTCTGGCCAATCGCGGCTTGGCCCTGTTTGCGATTTGGGTGACCGCAGCGGTTGGCTATCAGCGGAAGTGGTCAGAGAAAGTGCTTTACGAGAGCGAACAGCGGATGCGAGCGGTCCTCAACACGGCGATCGACGCTATCATCACGATCGACCAGCGTGGCATCATCACCAGCGTCAATCCAGCCACCCAGCGAATGTTCGGCTACACGCAAGAAGAACTCGTCGGCAAGAACGTCAACATGCTAATGCCCGCGCCGTACCGCGACGAACACGACGGCTATATTGCCCGCTATCTGGAAACTGGCGAGACGCGAATCTTCGGCATCGGCCGCGAGGTGGTCGGACGGTACAAGGACGGCACGGTGTTTCCTATCGACCTGACCGTCAGCGAGGTCGATCAACTGGGTCTCTTCACCGGCGTGATCCGCGACATCTCGGAACGCAAGGAGTTGCAAAAACAGGTGCTGGAAATCGCTGCCGAAGAAGATCGGCGGATCGGCCACGAACTGCACGACCACACGCAACAGCAATTGACAGGCTTGGGCCTGCTCGCTCGCAACGTCGCCAAGTCGCTTGACAAATTGGGCGGTCAGTCGAAAGAGATTGGCGTGGATCTGAAAGAAAAAGCGTGGGAAGTATGCGAGGGCCTCGAAGAGACGGCCCGCCACGTCAGTTTGTTGGCACGCGGCTTGATTCCCGTCGAAGTGGACGCCCACGGGCTAAGGTCTGCGCTGACGGAATTAGTCGACCGGCTCGACCAGTCGAGTGAAGTATCGTTCCGGTTCACTTGTGACGAAGAAGTCGAAGTGGTCGATAACTTCACTGCCACCCACCTGTATCGCATCGCTCAAGAAGCGATCAACAATGCAATCAAGCACAGCCAGGCCGACCGCATCGAGATTTCACTCCAGCAGCTTGACGACGGAACTATGTTGTCGGTCAGTGACAACGGCATCGGCATTCCCGACCGACGCCCGCGCGGCCCCGGCATGGGCGTGCGCGTGATGGCGTATCGCGCCAAATTGATCGGTGCGTCGTTCAACGTCACCCACGCAGACGGCGGCGGCACTAAAGCGGTTTGCACGTTGCGGATATAATCAAGAACATGCGTTGAATCATGCTTGGAAAAGAACATCGAATCCTGATCGTCGACGACCATCCGATGATGCGGCGCGGCCTGGTCGCCGAGTTATCGGATGAAAACGACTTGGAAATCTGCGGCGAAGCAGAAGGCGTGGCCGATGCGCTGGCCAAGGTCGAACAGACGAACCCCGATCTCGTCACGATTGACATCGCGCTGAAAGAGGGCCACGGCATCGACTTGGTGAAGCAAATCAAGTCGCGTTTCCCAAAAGTCAAAATGCTTGTCCTCTCGAACTACCAAGAGTCGCTTTACGGCGAGCGTGCCCTGCGTGCCGGCGCATTGGGCTACTTGAACAAACAGGAAACCGGCGAAAAGATTTTTGACGCCATCCACACCGTCCTGGCCGGTGAACGTTACATTAGTGAAGAGTTGACCCGGCGTCTCGTGGGCCAAGCCATCGGTGCCGCCGACGCGACTCATGCTTCACCGGTCGAAACACTCAGCGACCGCGAGTTGGAAGTCTTCCGCCTGATTGGCGAAGGATTGACAACCGGTGTCATCGCGCGACGCCTACACCTCAGCTCAAACACGGTCGACACCCATCGCGAGAAGATCAAGAAAAAGCTGAACGTCAAAAATGCAACTGAGCTACAACGCGAAGCTACCCAATGGATGCTGGAAAACGGTTGATACACCGGTGGTGGTGACGCCGCGGTGCGCTCTTAAATGCGCGCAAGTTGCGCGGATCCGCGCGCCATTTCGCCAACCGAAGATACAATTCATTTCGCCCCACAATGGGCACAACATTTACCACCTTGATGCACAATGACTCATGAAGCAACGCCGATTCTGTTCTTGTCCACCCTTGCAGCGATCCCAGTCCTTTGGGCTTTGCTCATTTGGCCTCGTAAATCGTTTACGCTTGGACAATGGACTGTCTACCTCTTGATGGTGCCGATCGTCCGATTGCTTTGGCGTGGCGAACTTCCATCACAAACGCAATTCCCGCCGGGTAAGGGTGCCGTGATCATTTGTAACCACCGCAGCAGCTTGGACGGGTTTATTCTCCAGATCGCAATTGGCCGCCAATTGATTCACTGGATGGTCGCCCAACTGTACAACCAAAAATCATTGATCGGCTGGCTGCTCGCGCTTTGTGGCACGATTCCGGTAGCAAAACGTGGCCGAGATGTCTCTTCGACGAAGGCTGCGATCCATCTGGCAAGTGATGGGAAACTTGTCGGCATGTTACCCGAAGGCACGATCAATACGTCGGATGAGTTTATGCTCAACGTCCGTCCGGGTGCGATTCTGGTTGCTTTGAAGGCGAGAGTGCCAATTCTGCCGTGCTACATCGAGGGAGCCCCGTTCCACGATACCCTCTGGAAGCCGCTGTTCATGCCCTCTCGCGTAACGGTCAAAGTCGGGCAATTCATTGATCTATCGGAATATTTCGGACGGGAGTCCGACAAGGCCGCCGTCGCGAAGCTGACGCTGCGTTGCGTCAAGGAAATTGCCAAGCTGGCTGGCCGCGACGACTTCGAACCACAACTGGCCGGTCGAAATTGGAAGACTTGGGCTTCACAAGATTCATCGACAATCGTCGCTTGACGGATTGCCGCGATTGGCACGGCGTTTGCCAAAAACATCCATCATGTCCAGCCGTTTATTCATCCCGCAGAGAAAGGACCTGTAATGGATGCAACACTTGGCCTTTTGTGCATCAGCTTGCTAGCATCACTGCCGTTCGCCTTTCTGGCCTACCACTTGTTCCGGCCACACTAGATCCGCGCCAATTACAAGGTTCAAGGATGGCAAACCTCTTCACTCAACGCTTTTCACTCGTCAGTGTTTTGGCGTTTCTGTTGTTCGTTCCCATCGTGTGGTGGGGTGCAATTCGTTCTTCGAGCACGAACAACAACAATATCCGCCAGTGGCTCCCGGAAGACTATCAAGAGACGCAAACCTACGATTGGTTTCGCAAACACTTCGGCTCCGACGAGTTTGCGATAGTCAGTTGGAAAGGTTGCACGTTGGAAGACGAGCGATTGAACCTGCTTGCCAAAGAACTTCTCCATGACCACTTTCGGCAGGACGGCCAACCGCAGTGGTTCGAGCAGGTTCGTACGGGACCAGAGTTGCTTCAGACACTAACCGATCCGCCCTTTCGGCTAGACCGCGACAAGGCCATCAATCGCCTGCGAGGTTTCATCATTGCCACGGATCGTGAGACGACGTGTGCGCTGGTGACGCTCTCCGCGGCGGGTGATGAAGACCGAGTTGCAGCCGTCAATCGGCTGCGCCAGATTGCGGTACAGCGAGTTGGGATCGACGCGGATGAACTACGGATGGCCGGTGACCCGGTCTTCAACGCCGAAATTGACATCGCCAGCGAACAAGCCATCGGCAACTTGCCCGCTTGGTCCGCAATCATCGCGCTGACCGTGGCGATGATCAGCCTGCACAGTTTTCGCCTCACAGCCGTCGTCTTCATTGCGGCGGCCTATACAGGTGCATCGGCTTTGGCGATGGTTTGGTTCACCGGTGGCAATCTCAATTTAGTGTTGGTCGTGATGCCGGTGTTGATCTACGTCCTGACGCTGTCCGCCGCCGTACACCTGGCGAACTATTATCGCGACTCCGTGACCGAAACGGGAATCGACACGGCACCAGGGCAATCCCTCGCACGTGGCGCCTTGCCGTGTACGCTGGCCGCCGTCACGACAGCGATCGGCGTTGGCTCCCTTCAGGTCAGCCATGTCATTCCAATTAGCGACTTTGGTTTCTATTCCGCGATTGGAATTCTGATCAGTTTGCTCGTCCTGTTCTTGCTGTTTCCGTCGTTGCTCAAAGTGACGTCGATCAAAGTGACGTCCCTGCGTGCCATAGCGGACCAACAACACACATCGCAAATTGCCGCGCGATTCAAAGATTGGTTCGACCTGGTGCTCGAACGAATGGCCGGCGTCATCGTCCGCCGCCAGATTTGGATCTCGCTTGTTTGCCTCATCTGTCTTCTCTACTTTGCCGGCGGCGTCGCATTCATCAAAACCAGTGTCAAGCCGGCGCGTTTCTTTCCCGACGACAGCCGAATACTGCAGGATATTGGTTGGTTCCGCGAGTCCTTCGGTTCGATCGTGCCCATCGAGGTGGTTGTGAAGATCGACGACAACAAATCGTCGCTCGACATGCTCGAACGAATGGAGCTGGTTCGAGACATACACATTGAGTTGTTGAAGGCCGGGGAGACATCGGCGACCATGTCCGCCGTCACCTTCGCCCCGACTTTGCGAGCGCCAAAGGGCGTGAAACGCGCCGGCGTATTAGGGGCAATCGGCCGCATTGCTGGAGCCGAGCCAAACCGCACCTGGCGAAACGTGCTAAACACAAAACTGAAAGAAAATCGTAACGAATTCATCGATCACGGTTACATCGGCGAAGATGGAAATCTCGAACTCTGGCGACTGAGTATGCGGGCTGAGATGGGTGAATCGGAAGACTACGAAGCGACGCTTGACTCGTTGTCGTCGCGCGTTGACAAGTTTCTCAACGATCAAGAACCGGATCGAGTTGCGGGAGTGAGCATTGCATACACAGGCATGGTTCCGTTGTTTTTCCTGGCTCAGCGTGAATTGTTGGACGGACTGTTCAAGAGTTTTCTCACGGCGTTTGCTTTGATCGCGGTGTTAATGGTCATGGTGTTGAGGAGTCTGGGCGGCGGTATTGTGGCGATGCTGCCCAACCTGTTCCCCGCGGCGGTGGTGTTCGGATACATGGGGTATTCCGGCGTGGTGATCGACATCGGCGCGATGTTAACGGCCAGTGCCGCAATGGGAATCGCCGTTGACGACACGGTTCATTATCTCACATGGTTCCGTCGCGGGTTGGATCAAGGAATGCAGCGCCATAGCGCGATCGTCTACGCCTACCAGCGCTGTGCAACGGCCATGATGCAAACGACGGCCATCGCTGGCCTGGGGCTCGTCGTCTATGCCACGAGTACGTTTCAGCCGGTTTCTCAATTTGGGTGGTTGATGTTCGTACTGTTGTTGATCACGTTGGTCGGCGATTTAGTATTTCTGCCTTCCCTGCTTGCGGGTCTTGGTGGTAAGGTGTTTCAGCGTAACGTCAAATCGCCGAAGTTGACGACGTCGAATCTTGGTGAATTGTCAAGTCATCCGCCGAAAGCAATCGTTGAAACGCGAAGATCAACCTAAAGTCTCCCTGCGCGGATATCGTAATGCAGTTCCGTCTCATGACCTATAACATCCATAAAGGAATTG
>CAYFJO010000048.1:0-40384 GCA_964343305.1 uncultured Pirellulaceae bacterium
ATGTTTGGACAGCCATTCCGCAGCCGTACGAGTCTTACAGCTACTGGATCACCAGCGGCAACAGTGCATTTCGCGTGGATGACGGAGCGATTTACGTTGACGGGCCGCTGAACTACGACGCGTATTCCTCGTACGACTTGGAAATCTCGCTGATCGATGACGACTTCTCCGGCGCCGAGCACACCTTTACCGTGACGATTGACGTCACCGACGAATCGCCTGGTTCGTTCACGACGTATTTCACTGTATCGGAAAGCGCTCCCCTCGATTTTGTTGTGGGATCGATCTGGTCAAGCATTCCTCAACCGTATGAATCGCACGGCTATTCAATCACGATGGGAGATAGCGCTCTGAGAGTGGAAAGCGACGGGATGATTTATGTTGATGGGCCGTTGGATTACGACAATTATTCGTCGTATGAGTTGGAGATTTGGTTAATCGATGACGACTTCTCCGGCGTCGAATATGTGTTTACCGTAACGGTCGACGTGTTGGATAGCCCTTAAATCGGCAATCGGCGGAACCAAGATTCGCCTACCAAACACCTGGCACGAGTCGCCAAACCACTCGCTCTTTGTATTGGCGGTAGTCTTCTGTTCGTGTTAGCAGTCGTTCCTCGGCGAGAATTCGCACAACAATGCAGAGCAGGACGACGATCGGAATCCAAGCAAGGTTCAGCGTTGGCTTCGCCAGCCAACATCCTAAAACGAGAACGAATTCGCCCAAGTAGATCGGATGTCGAACAAGGCGATACGTTCCGCGCTCGACGGTGCTCCGCACAGCGGGAAGAATCGCAAAACACTTGCCCAGGCTGATGAGAGACATGACAGTCACGATTGTCCCGACGACGAACAACACAACGGCTGGCGTTGGCCATAGATGGGTCGGTGGAGAAAAGTGAACGACCACTATGCCGCCGACGATGGATGGCACGGCAAGCAGCATGCTGGCAATGTCGCCGGATCGAACCAATCGTTCGCGGCATACAAAAAGGGAACCCACTATCATCGTCAAAGCGGTGATGCACAGCCGGACAGTCGACAATCGCTCTAACTCATTCGACGTGACCAGTCCAATGATCCCCAGCGCGATGAGGTTTAGTCCCAGCAGAATATTGCATACGCGCTCAGAAACGGACAACGGCAATTGGATCCATTTAGTAGATGATCCAACCCCAACCTAGCGAGAGGCTAAGGACATCAAACAGGATAATTCCACCGACAATGAGAATCGTAACAAGGATACCACCACCACCACCACCGCCTTCATCTTCGTCCATCGTGTTTCTCCAACGTGCAAATAATGGGAATGGAATCAAAACTTGAACATAGCCGCAGTGTGAAGAGCATCCTCCCCCTACGTTGAACGGATGATTCTAGTGGCTCGCCCGTACATGAAAAGCACAAGTCATCCTAAAACGAGTCGCAGTATTCAGGGGGTTTCCTAGATCCTTGGTAGTCGTGACGTCGTAACCAATTGCAATGATTGTGTTTATGTAGGATGCCTACCGTAATCATGTGGGTTTTCATGCCGCAGTCTGTTGCATCTCACGACTGATTTCCGATTATTCCTCCCGAATTACCCATTGTGAGGTAGTGTTATAACGAGGGAAAACCGGGGCCCGGCAGACAGTTTTTGCAAAATTCACTTTTTTGCAATTTTCTTGTCCGGTTTTTTCCAAAAACTTCGATGTGTTTTGTTGATGCAGCGTTCGTGGGCAGTGTGAATGCTTTTTTGGAAGGAGTCCGCCGGCGACCGTGGCCGCCTGGTGGATTGAAAAAACAAAATGACCACCACCGCGTTAATCATGAACAACAACGGATCACATCACCGGTACTCACTGAGTGCGCTGGACGAAATTCAGCGTATCCAGCAGGAAATATGTGATCTGATGGAGCAAAAGCAGTACTGCTCGCGCGATATCTTTTGCGTGCGGTTGGCTTTGGACGAGTCTTTGACGAATGCCATCCGGCATGGGAACCGTCATGATCCGAGCAAGGAAGTGCAGCTTGCCTATCACGTCAGCGATGACAACGTGTGGCTGGAAGTGGAAGACGAAGGCGAGGGTTTTCGCATCGAAGATGTTCCCGATCCGACAGATCCGAAGTATGTCGACCGGCCAGGTGGTCGTGGTGTTCATTGTATCTTCAACTTCATGTGTGAAGTCGAATACAACGAGCGGGGGAACCGCATTCGGATGCGGAAATACCGCGCGAACAGAAACTAGTGAATTGCCGGGCTTGAATTCTAGGGTGCCACTGGCTCCGCCAGTGATTCGTATGAAGTACACCCATTTGAACTCGCACTGGCAAAGCCAGTGGCACACAACCCAAAGATTTACTTTTGACAATCCACTAGTTTCAGCAATTCGAAACGAGGAAGTTACTTCGTGGGCGACAAAAGAGAACAAGCCAGCGAAACTGATTCCGCTGGCTTGTTGCTCGCTCGGTACTCTGAAAAAACATTGATCACTTTGGTTGTGACCACAGCGGCTCGCTGGCTCGGTCTCCTCTTTACCAATCTGGATTGCCGGCAGCTTGGCCGAGATACTGTTCCGAAATCGGATTCTCGGCGATTGCTCCACATTCATCCAGACTGCGTCGTTGACCAACCGTGTGCCACGGTGTGACTTCCGCCAACTCGGGCATGATCTCGGTCAATTGCTCGACCAACATCTGGGCCATGCGTTGCACGGGAGTTTCCGTGGCACGGTCCTGTATTGCCTTCGCGGTTTTCATCAGCCGCAACATGCGGGCTCGCTCCATGACCGGGCTCGAGAGTGGAGTGCCTGGATCGACCAACAGGTCGGTCAACGGCACTTCCAACGCCTCTTGCCAATCGTACAGTTCGCTCAGGCTCAGGTCAGATGATTCCTGATCCTGGGTGCGAACCGTGGCCATGTCTTTTCCCAATCGCCGCGCGGCACTGCGCAACGATACACTCTGCTGCTTTCGCACCGTCTTGATGCGATGCAGCGATCTCTTCTTGCTACCTTTTTTTGACGTCTTGGATTCCGCCGGGGAAACGGACTGGACGCCGACAACGCGAAGACTAGTCGTTGTCATAACAACACCCTCCCTGCCCACCTAGAATCGGCAGGCATAAAGAAAAGAAAAGACAGTATCGAAGGTCGAACCTATACATGGGGGCTCACCTACTACTGCATGCTTAAAAACAAGTGAAAGGGATACAACGAAAAAACGATAAGACCAACTGGGACCAAAGGGGCTTACGAATTGCCCTTCAAGGCTTAATTGGAAAAATTAATATAACCCGAACAGGTGACGCAACAAACCCTGCAAGGCAGTGGCGGGCATTCCCCCCAAATGGAACGGCTGTGTGGCACAAGCTGAGTTAGGGGGATTTCTTATGAAACACCGAGTTTAGTGTGTTTTTGCCTGTCTTTGGGTCAATTGTTCCAGACGCCGTAGAATGTTTGGCGCGTCGGTGCCGAACCGGCCATCATCGGAGCGCGATACCGTCTTAACCTGGATGTGTGTGTCTGGAGAGATCACGTCGCTCAGATGTAGAACCGCTTGGCGTCGAATCATCTGGATGCCCCCAGCGGCTGGCGAATCGTCGTTGTGCTGCAACTGAGTTCCCCATTCCATCACGCGATGGATCGAACCCGAGTTCAATGGACGCCGATTTTCGGCACGGGCCATCACCACGTGCGGATCGTCGCGCAGTTGCCACAGTCGATGCAGATCCGACGAACCACATCCCGGTGTATCCAGAACGAAAATCACGTCAAACTGCGAACGTTGAATGCCGCTCCGGACCGCCACGCCCTTGCCCATGTGTTTCAACAGATTGATCGACCGCACCTGAGGATACTGTCGCGACAACTGAATCGCCACATCTTCCGTGTTGTCGCTTGAGCCGTCGTCCACGATGAGGATTTCAAAATCACCTGCTAATTCGGGCAGCTCATCAAGCAAGTCGTGCACTTGGCGCGAGAGTGTGGCTTGAGCGTTGTAGACCGGGAGAACAACACTGAGAGAATCGTTCAAAACGAACTCCTTCTGACTTTTCTGACGACGGATATCTTTCCATTCATCGGTCAACACACTCAACGGTCTCAAGCAGTGTGCCGCAACGGATTGTTACGCGTACGATTCCGCAAGCACCGATCGTTCGGCATGCAGAGTTCGCAGCGGCGAGACCCTGGTCTTTCGTCGCGGTCAAACCTTTTGTGTCGATTGTGCGGGCACTTGTGATGGCGTGCATTTTGCTATACTGGTGCCTTGTCAACATTGAATGTTGGAGTTGTGTGCCACTGGCTCTGCCAGTGCAAGTTGAGCTTGGTCTTTTTGCTTCCGCCACGCTGGTGGAGCCAGTGGCACGCCAAGATCCATCGTTGACGAAGCATTAGGCGGCGGAACGACCAACGAATCACAAGCCAAACATTTGGAGAGACTACCATGAGTGCGGATGCTCGGATTAATGAATTGGGATTGGAACTTCCACCTGCGCCGAAGCCTCAAGGCGTGTACAAGCCGGCGGTTCGATCGGGAAACATGCTCTACGTTTCGGGACACGGTCCGCTGAAATCGGACGGCACGATGCATGAAGGCCGCGTGGGTAGCGAAGTCGATCAGCAGGCTGGTTATGACGCGGCGCGACAAACGGGCTTGGCGATCCTGGCAACACTACGCGAGAATCTTGGCAGTTTGGATCGCGTGAAGCGGGTCGTCAAAGTCTTGGGCATGGTCAACGCGGCCGCCGATTTCAAAACGCATCCGGCGGTCATCAACGGCTGTAGTGAGTTGTTTGGCGAAGTGTTTGGAGAAGAAAACGGCATCGGGGCTCGAAGTGCCGTCGGGATGGGTTCCTTGCCGGGAAACATCTCGGTAGAGATTGAAGCGATCTTTGAAGTGGAGTAATGACGGTAGGACGGATTGGCAATCCGTGGTTTCATGGCTCTTGGGAGTTTGCTTCTTCGGCATTCAAGAACTTGGCCAATTCATCGGCCACAAGTTGGTGGCCTGCTTCGTTCCAGTGTACATCTTGGGGGATGAAATATCGATCGTAAACTTGCCTGGGTCCCCTGAACGAATCGTTGATGAAAGCAGGAAACAGGTTCACAAATGGGATATTCCGCTGGACACAAAATTTCTGCCAGTGCTTGACCTGGATGCTGTCGCGGTCGCTGGCGAAGATTTGATACGGCGACGGATAGACGCCGATGCGAACGTCAATCTGGTGTTTGCCGCACAGATCGATCAGTTGGTCCATATTCTCGACCGCCAAGTCCAACCCACGCCGTCCCCAATCTTCAAATGTCGCGCGATGGATCGTCCAGCTAAATCGTTCTACCTTGTCCAGTTTTTGGGGCAGTTCCGCGCTGTTGATCCAAACATCGAAGTCTGCGGTGTTTTCCACTTCGAATCGATTGGAAATCCGCCGCCGGGGATCGAGCCAGCGGGCGGCAGTGTGATAGAGAAACGACCGTCGAAAAAGAACTCCATCAGCGCGCGATTGCAGCGAAAACTGCTGACGCCCCTCGAACGACTCATAAAATGTTTCGTCTTGGATGTCAGAAATGTCGATCATCACCAGTAATTCGTCGAACTCGAGTTGTCGCTGTTCGATGAGGTGCTTGGATTTCAAATAGTACAGCTTGGGGCTGTAGCTAACTGCCGCGGCATTCAACAGCTCGACGTCATCGCCAAGTGCCTTGGAGAGACACCCGCAAAACGAATCTTCAAACGAGACGCCCAGTCCCTCGGTGAATGAATCGCCGATCACAAGCAACCGATGCCGGTCCGCTTGGCCAGCGACCGTTCGACGGGACTGGTCGCGCAGACCAAGCGAATTCGTTGCCATTTGATAGCGACGGTCGGCCCAAACTGTCTCGGTCTCGACGTTGGCAAGAAACCCGTGGTGAAAATAGGGATGGCGGCAACGAAAATTCGATTGGCTGACCGAAATCGTCAGCGCGCCGACGACCAAGTCAATCGCAAGAATCACGAGCAGCACCACGAGCACAAACAGCGCGACAACTCGCCTGCGCATCTTCCTCGGTTTGGCTTCATCGCTCACGCCAATTATCTCGTAGCACTATCCGTCGATGTTCGTTTTGATCCACGTTCGCTGACATGCAAGGCGAGCAGATGAGTTCGTCCCAAATGTAGAACAATTGTCCCCAATTGTTCCGAAACAGTTGGGACAACTGTTCTACAATCGGCTGGCAAATTCTCATCTGCCGCTCGCCTAAACATAGCCAACATTCCTACCCCTTCCTACCAACCAACGGAATTGATGAGGCAGATTCCACGTCATCTTGAGCTTGCCTCAGGCTTCGATTCGCATTCATGCCGAAGTGCGCGACCTGCCAAAGCGCCAGTGACTTTTCCTTCTGCGATGGCCGGTGTTCCATTGACGAAGACGTAGTGCATACCTTGACTGTACGCGTGTGGGGCTTCGAAAGTGGCGGTATCAATTAACTCGGATTCGCGCCACACAACAATGTCCGCGGCATAACCGGCTTTCAAATAACCGCGATCTTTCATCCCTAAAATGTCCGCGGGTAGGCCCGTGGCGCTACGAATGGCTTGACTGAGCGGGACGGCTTTCTCACGCACTGAATAGTAGCCGATCTTTCGAGGAAACGTGCCGTAGTTGCGCGGATGAGGAATCGTGCTACTGGGAATCTTGGCAGAGCCATCAGACGCGGTTGCAACCCATGGCTGGGTCATCACAAAACGGACATCCTCTTCGTTGATGCTGTGATTGACGATCGAAGCTCCGCCAGCGCGTTCGATGTGAAGAACAAAATCAAAAGGCTCCATGCCCTCGGCCTTTGCCAAGTCGTCCAATCGTTGGCCCGCCCAATCGGGGTGTGGCGCGTGGTTGGCGATTTGAATGCGATGGCCATTGTCGGTCAGGACGAGTTTCTGGCGAATGGCTTCCCGAATTCTCTTACCTTCGTCGGAGTCGCTGGCCAGACGAGCGAGCGTGGCTTCTCGTCCGCCGGCTCTGGCCCAAGCGGGAATCATCGTCGCCGACAAAGACGTGCTGGACGCGGTGTAGGGATATTGGTCGGCGGTGATGGTCTGGCCAGCCGCGCGTTGCTTGTTGATCGCTTCAATAGCGGTTCGCACGATGCCCCACGAATCTTTTCCGGACGATTTGAAGTGGGAAATGTGAACGGGCAAATCCGCGCGGCGCCCGATCTCCAGCGCCTCGTCGACGGAGTCCAGCAAATTCGTTCCCTCGCCCCGAATGTGACTTGCATAGATACCGCGGTGCTTGGAAACGACCTTGGCGATCTCGATCAGTTCGTTTGTGTTGGCATAGCTGCTTGGGACGTAGATCAATCCCGTAGACATGCCCCACGCTCCGTCGGACATGGCTTTGTCGGCCAGTTTCCGCATCTTGGCCAACTCGTCGGGCGCGGCATCGCGTCGCTCAGTTCCCATGACTTCGCGCCGCAGGTTACCTTGTGGCAGTAGATGGACAACATTGACACCCGCGCCAAGCGTGTCGATCCTGCCATAGAACTGGCCTACATCAATCGGACCGCTTCCACAGTTGCCCGTGAGGATCGTCGTGCAGCCTTGTGTCAGGAAATTGACGACCGCCCGGGTTTTCTCCCGCAACACGGGGCCATCGCTGTGATTGTGCAGATCAATGAAACCCGGGCTAACGATAAACCCACTGCAATCGATCACCTGTTTGACTTTGCCAAGTCGAATTCTGCCGACCGCTTCAATGCGATCGCCAACAATGGCAATGTCGCCAACTTGTGCTGGTTCCCCATTGCCGATATGAAGTGTGCCGCCTGATAACAAGACGTCGGCGTCGATTGTTTTCTGTGTCTGGGCATTGGTCGTCGTTTGTGTGGCGAGCGAGAGGAAGAATCCCAAACACGCAAACTTCCAAAAGCCTGATTTTAGCATTCGTTCGCCTTGTTTCGATAAATCCATGCCCGTGCATCAATCTTCGTCCTTGAATAGATTGAGTGTTTGAAGCGAGCTTAGCCGAGTTGCCGAATTGGCGAGCCATACGGCAAAACCGGCATTGGGCGGCCACTGTGGTCCGGAAATACTTTGTTCTGGTCAATGCCCAGGAACTGGTAGACAGTCGCCAGCAAGTCGTTGGGTTCCAACTTGTCGTCTTTGGCGTAAGCTCCCTTTGCCGTGGTCGAACCGATGACTTGTCCCATCGGTTTGTCGCCGCCGGAAACAAGGACGGACATTGCACCGGGCCAATGGTCGCGACCTGGTTGAATGACGCCGGATCGAGTTCCTTTTTGCGGATTGATGCGCGGTGTGCGGCCAAATTCGCCGCTGACGATGACCATCGTTTTTTTGTCGATGCCACGTTCGTAGATGTCTTCGATCAAAGCTGCGATTGCGTTGTCGAACACGGGAAGCCGGGCATGAGCGTCGTCGTATAAGTGGCCGTTGACGGCGTGAATATCCCAATTGCCAATGCCGCCTGGGATGCCCGGATTCTGCATCTGCATCGTCACAAAACTAACGCCCGCTTCGACCAACCGCCGGGCCAATAGCGCCCGCTGTCCCCATTTGTGGCGGCCGTATTTGTCTCGCGTCTGGGGATCTTCGAGCGACAGATCAAACGCTCGTCGCGCCTTGTCGCTGGTCAACATCCCGAGTGCCCGCTCGTTGAACTGGTCCAACGCATCCAACGAACCATTTTGATCCACGTCGCGCCGCATGCGATCGAACGACTGTAACAGATTGACTCGATCATCAAGCCGGTCTTTGAGCCGCGAGTCCAACGAAAGGTTCGGCACGCGAAAGTTCGAGGCATTGGGATCGCCACCGACGACGAACGGCAACGCGGACTCGCCCAAATAGGCGCTGCCGCCGCCGTACACTTTGTCGGCACTGGCCACGTAATTCGGCACACCAACATCGCGGTTTTCCAGAACGCGATTCACGATCGGCCCAATCGTGGGAAACTGCGACGTCCGCTCCAGCGGCCTCAGCGGATCGCGCCCCGAAAGAAATCGTCCCGCGCCGCCAGCGTGATTAGCAAACTTGTGTGAGATGGAACGAATGATCGTAAACCGATCCGCCACCTTGGCATGCCGCGGCAGCAATTCACAAATATCGATCCCCGGCACGTTCGTGTTGATTGGGTTCATCAGCCCGCGATAGTCAATCGGCGCGTTGGGTTTCAAATCATACGTTTCCATATGACTCGGTCCGCCTTGCAGCCAGATCAAAATAACGGAGGCATCTTGATCGACATTTGGTTGTTTTGCGGAAGCCGATCGCGCGCGAAACAAATCTGCAAGTCCTAATCCGCCCAGTCCCAAGAAGCCTGCCTGAAGAAAGCCGCGGCGTGTGGTCGGTCCAGAGCCTGTTGCTGATTCACTTGTATTCATGGCGGATGTTCATCTAAAGGTGGGATTGACTTTGGTGGGACAGAACGAACCATCAAATGTCCAACTCTGTGCGAGTCATTATAAATGATTCAAATGCCGCTGGTCAAAGTCATAATCGGCTCAATGGGCAAGCCCGCGTGAGAGGATGCACAGAATCGCTTAAAGGCAATACCGTTCAACTTTGTGTAAGACGGGCACTTGCAGCGGCCTGTTACGGTATGAAGATATGCTAACTCAGGCAAACCAGAAACATAAAGGCTTGGCAGAAGAAGAATTTGTCTTCGCCGCGCAAGTTCGTTGGCTGTTCGAAAAGGACTCGCCTGTTTCATCCTTGCTGTGTTGAGATTATGCGTGCGCGAATTAACGACGCATCAAGTTGTGGAATCGCCCAGGTGATCGACAACCTCTTGGAGTTCGCGAGGGCACTTGTCCCAGGTGGTCTGATAGGACATCTCCAGCGGCGCTGGAACGTACATCCCGGCTTCGAGAAAGATGGGCAGGTTCGGCAACGAGTCACCCACGGCCACGGGTTCGACGTAAGCCGTCATGTCCGCCGCCGAATAGGCCGCCACGGTCAATTGTTTGTCGGCGGGCAATTCAAACGGCTCGTCCAGAATCACGTCCCAAATCGCTTTATGAATTCCCTGAGGATCGCGAGCGGACGGTGGAAACAAATCGACCACAAACAGGTTGATGTCTTGTCGCAAAAGAGCGGCAGCCTTTTCCACGAACGAGTGGATCGCGTGTAGGCTGCTTTTGTTTCCTGGCGACACAATTTCCAAAACGGCGACAACGTGGCCGAGGCGATGCCGGATGGCGATACGGTTGGCCTTCGCGGTAAAGCTGTCGACGTTGGCCTTCGTGACAAAACGGGCTTGCGGCGTCGCTGAACAGTAACGACATCGGGAATCGGCCCGCTGACCACCTGCTCGGCTAAGGCAAAGTATCCAGCAGGCAACCCGCCGGCGTTCAGCGCATTGCGGATTTCAATTGTCCAGGCCTGATGAAAGTCGTGAAAAATCCCGGCTTCCACCTGGCTCCAATCATGAATGGGCACGTCACACCTCAGGGTTTTGCGAGGGCACTTCTTTCTAGGATTCAGTATATCGCAAACTCGCAACTTTGCATCATCCGCCGCATCGACCGAATCCAAGCCCACTGCCGGAATCTCGTGACAGGCAATCTCGCCAAATCCGGCGTCGATTGTTCGATGGCATCACGGCGGCGCTTCGCCGTGTGGAAAAAAATCGCTCCCGTGTTTAATGACAAACATCTGTCGTACAATTGGCGCGATGCCAAACACATGTACGACACGGCTCGCTAAATGGAAACGCCGGAACTCGATTTTCGCTACCGGCCGACCGACTGAGGATTCGCGGATCAGGAAGCTTGAGCGAAGCCGCAACGCGCAACGTCGCTTATGATGGAAACATGGAAGACGCGACCGTTGCATTGGAACATCCGAACGAGCTGCGGAGACAGACTGGGGAGTCCGCTCAATCGTGACGCCTCGAACGACCAGCCAGCATTTTACCGACGCAGCCGATGTTGCCCGAACGGTTTTTGCCAAGCACGCTGAGGGTGTGTTGGACGAACAAGCGGGGCCGGCGTATCTGAAAGGCTTCGCGTTGTCGCGCTGGGTATTTTGGAAGCGTTTGAAGAAGGTCATTCACTTGCTGCCGGAGCGAGGCGAAACGTGTATGCGAGTCCTACTGCTTGATTCGCCACGAAGATCTGTCCTCGCCGGACGATGCGACTCGGCGAGCGACGATGCGGAAGATTCTCGACACGCTCGATATCGGACACGACGACGATTTGGATTGGCTGGATGTTAGCGAATGGGTCAATGCGACTCCTGCAACTTCCGAATACGCCGGACCCGATGACGCCGACGTGGAACAAATCTGCGGTGAGCTGTTGGGCACGTTCGGCTATCGACGGTCGGCAAATGCAGGCACGCAATGACGAGTGACAACAAGACGTTTCGACCTTGGATGGCTTGTGGGGCGTTAGCGATCTTGGGCCTGCTTGTTTGTTCAAATATCTACCAATGTCCGTTGTGTTCGACAGCCCGAAAAGGCGATTCGACATTATCAGCAAACCATCAAGGTCCAGCCAGAATCTCCGGCCGTCCACTATAACCTCGGAAGTCTCTTGCTCACTCAACGTCGGTTTGAGGAGGCTGAGAAGTCACTAGGGAATGCAATCGAACTGGATCCAGATCTTGTCGACGCAGCCGTAAATCTCGCCGTGGCGTTGATGAATCAACGCAAATCTGGCGAAGCAGAGCAACAACTGCTCACCGCTCTGGCAGCGGCCCCTCGTCACCAGTTGGCAAGAGTCAACCTGAGGAATCTGTCCGATCAAATTGCCCGCGCCGCATTCGATTCGGAGAACTGGCAACGATCCGGCGGATACTACTCGCGTGCCATCCAGCTTTTCCTGAAGGACGCCGAGGCTCACTTTGGATTGGCGAAGACCTACCTTAAACTGAAAAAGCCCATCTTGGCAAAAAAGACATCTCCAGGAAGCCGTGCGCATCAAACCGGATTTTACCGATGCCGCAAAGATCTTGGCCACGATCAACAATTGACCTCGCCAGATTCTGTATAATTCATCGTCATGACTGATCTCATCGCGCAAGGTCCGAATGCCCAAGACCGCTGGCGTCGCAAGCTGCGCGTGGGCCAAGCGTGCGTTGTGGGACGGGCCGCTCCGAGTTGGCCGGCTCCGTGGGATGACCACATTTCGCGGCGGCACGTTTCGATCTGTTGGCAGGATAACCGGCTGGAGGTCGAGCGGTTGCAGGATGCACGAAACCCGGTGTTCTTTGGCGGCCGCGAAGTCGAAAAATGTTTCCTCAAGGCAGGCCAGCATTTTGTCATCGGCGGCACGACGTTTACGGTCACCGACGAGCGTGTGGCTGTGACGATTGACGCGCCGGATCCGGTGACCGAGCAATCTTATAGCCAGGAATATCTCAAACGCATGCGATTTCGGCACGCCGACCAGCGTATCGCCGTGCTGGGGCAACTGCCGGAGATCATCTCCGGTGCGTCGACCGACGAAGAACTTTGTTTGCGACTGGTCAACGTTTTGCTGGCCGGCATTGCCCGTGCGAACGCGGCGGCCATTGTTGCCGTGCGGCCAAACGGGGAAGAAATGTCGAAGCTGGACGTGTTGCATTGGGACCGACGACTGGTGTCGGGAAGAGATTTTCAGCCCAGCGCCAAGTTGATTCGGCAAGCAGTCGAGAGCGGCGAGAGTGTCGTGCACGTTTGGAGTGACGCATCCGAGGGTTCACGTTCGTCATTCACCGTGGCCGAAGATGTCGATTGGGCATTCAGTACGCCGGTCATCGGCGATGCTTGTCGTGGCTGGTCGATCTACATCGCCGGGAACTATGCCGGCGACCACGGACCCGGATCGAACGTGACGGACCCCAGCGACTTGCGAGATGATTTAAAATTCGCGGAACTCGCTGCGACAACGCTCGGCAGTTTGCGCGACGTCCGGATGCTCGAGCGACGGCAAACGAGTCTGGGGCAGTTCTTTTCGCCCGTGGTGATGGCGGCGATCGGCGACAAAGATCCCGATGACGTGTTGGCTCCGCGCGAAACCGAAGTCTCCGTGTTGTTTTGTGACCTCCGCGGGTTTTCGCGCACCAGCGAACGGATGGCCGACGATTTGCTCGGCTTGCTCGAGCGCGTCAGCCAAGCGTTGGGTTTAACGACGAGCCACATTCTTGAACAAGGCGGTGTGGTGGGGGATTTTCACGGCGACGCTGCAATGGGCTTTTGGGGTTGGCCGCTGGAACAAGAAGACGCGCCGCGACGAGCCTGTCTGGCCGCGCTGGGAATGCGAGCCGAATTGGAGGCGGCCGCCAAGCAAGAAGATCATCCCTTGGCGAATTTCCGCATGGGAATCGGAATCGCGACGGGACGCGCGGTGGCGGGCAAAATTGGCACCGTCGATCAAGTCAAAGTCACGGTGTTTGGGCCGGTCGTCAACGTGGCTTCCCGCTTGGAAACGATGACCAATCAAATCCGCACACCGATTTTGATCGACGACGCAACGGCCAAAGCGATTCGTGAGTCAACGTCGCTGGACGTCGCTCGAGTTCGTCGGGTGGCCGTTGTGCGGCCCGTTGGCATGGAACATTCGCTGGAAGTAAGCGAGCTGTTACCGCCCGCCTCGGAATTCCCATTGTTACAGGATGCACATATCACGGCCTATGAAGCGGCGTTAGAAGCATTGCTCGAGCGTGATTGGGAAGCCGCGTTTCAGAAACTTCATGAAGTGCCCGCCGAGGACCGCGTCAAAGATTTCCTGACAGTCTTTATCGCGCAACACAACCGAACCGCACCGGCGAACTGGGACGGGGTGATTCCGCTTTTGCAAAAGTGACCGCCTTAGCCTGTCTCAAAACCGGGACTGGCTCCTCTGGCCGCAGGTGCCTGTCCCGCTTTCGGGACAGGCTCTTAATATTAGGCATTCTGATTCTGCGACGGATAACAATGCCCGGACGCTTGCAATTCGCTGGTCGCAAGTTTATTTTAGTCATTGCAAATACTGGGTTACGTAACGATATTCGCGGCAAGTGACTGCCATAAGGTGTTCTTATATCTTCCGTTCGGTGGATGTTATGGGAATCCCCCATGAGTGTAGCCTGCATAGGGAAATTTCTTATTTTTGGAAAATAGCTGTAATTTTTGGCGATGTTTCTGCAGAGAGTATATGAACCAAATGAATGCGCCTTTGAATCGCCCTATGAACGCAACGCAACAAATCAAAGAATTCACTCGGCTTTGGACCAAAGCCCAGCCGGCGGTTGCCGCGTTTATCTCTTCCATGGTGCCGGATTTCAATCAAGCGGAAGATGTTTTGCAGCAGGTTTCGATGGCGTTGCTCGACAATTTTGAGGGTTATGACCCAGAGCGACCCTTTGTGGCTTGGGCAATTGGTGTCGCAAAACTGGAGATCTTGAGCCATCGCAGGAAATCCGCTGTCGACCGCCATGTGTTTGACAGCGAAGCGGTGGCGATGGTTGCCGACGCCTTTGCCGACATTCGTGACGAACTCGGCGGCATCAATGAAGCCCTGGCAAAGTGCTTGAAGTCGGTCCAAGGAAAATCTCGCGAAGCGTTTGAGTTGCGATACACAGAAGACATGAGACCCGCCGAAATCGCCGACCAGATGGGAATGTCGACCAACGCGGTTTCGGTGTTGCTGCATCGTTCGAGGAACTTTTTACGGCGTTGTATCAAACAGCGCGTAATGGTGGCAGGAGTTCAATAAGTGATGAATAATCCATTTCAATTAATCGATGCGTATCTAGACGGGACTTTGACCGACGAGCAGGGTGTGCAATTGTCGGCATGGATCAAAGAGGATGCGGAAAACGCGCGAGCTTTTGCCCGTGAGACATTTGTCAGCAGCCGGATGCATGATTTAACGGCGGGGCAATTTTTGAGCACACAATTCGTGGCCGGCGAGGTGATTGACGAATCTTGCGAGGTCACTTGCGAAGCGAACAACGCGACGGTGGTCGTCCGTCGCCAATCACATGACGATGCACATCGAATTCCGCGGCGTCGATTGGGCTTTTGGCTGAGCAGCGCACTGAGCTTGATGCTGATGGGCGTCCTGTTTGCCTGGGCCAATCGAGATCGCTGGAATTCGGATGACGAGACCGACGCGGAGCACAACGTTGCGTTCCTAGCCACCGTGGAAAACGTACAGTGGGCTCAGAAGACTCCTTGGCGCGTGGGCGATCGCTTGGGGCCGGATGTGGTTCGGTTCGACTCTGGATCGGTCCGACTTGATTACAGCCATGGTGTGTTGATGAACGTCGAGGGTCCCGCGGACTTTGAAGTGATTGCGTCGAAGAAGACGTTGTTGCGTGCGGGTAGAACAACTGTCAAGAGTCCACGGCGGGTTGTGGGATTTGAGGTCATGACGCTTACATGTGACATTGTGGACATGGTGGGCAGTCACTACGGGGTTGAATGCGGTCCGCATGGCGAGACCAATATCGTTGTCTTTCAAGGGGCGGTCGAAGTGACGTACATTGTGCCCGACACGAATGGGAGAGTTCGCGGCACGTTCAATTTGGGTTCCGCCGAAGCGGCCCAGGTCGAACCCAATGGCACGATCAACCGCCTTTCTTCCGTGACAATGGATGCCAAGTCCAATTCGTGGTTTACCAGTCGGCCCGATGACTCGACGACGACCATTTCGCACGTCGCCGAGGTCCGGCAGGAGTTGAGTGCGAGCGGTTACTACTGTATTACCAAACGTGGCTTGACGGAGGATGTGCGTGCGTACGTCGATCGCTACGATCAGTGGAATGGTGTTGATTCCAGCGGATTGCCCAAGGAATTACTGGGTGCGGATTTCGTGGCACCCTATCAGAACGAGCGAAGCGTGTCGGTGTCTGAAATCGATGTGACGCTGACCCAGCCCGCATCTTTGTATGTGTTTTTCGATGACCGGGCAGAGCTGCCATCTTGGTTGACGGAGAGCTTTGCGGATTCAGGAAAAGACATTGGCCTGGACCAATTACAACAGCAATCTGTGTCCGATCCGCCACTCAGCGTGGGTCCTGGGCGAAGCATCGATCGTGTGTTTTCCATTTGGGAACGCGTGGTCGTTCAAGCAGGGACAATCCGGCTGGGAGCGATGCAGGACGCAGACGATTTCAACGAAGAAGACAGGATTTTTATGTTTGGCGTGGCGGCAAAACCGCTCGTCCAATTGCCTTGAAAGGGGGTGTCAAAGAACCGCATTATAGTTTCTATTTATTCCACAGGCGATGAGACTTATCGCTCATTGCCGCACACGTAAATTGATTTGATTTCAGATGTGTTTTTTCATTTCTATTTGTTCCTCAGGAAAGGATCTAGAATGTTGCAAAAAGTTCAGAAACGACGAGGTTTTACCCTCGTGGAATTGCTGGTGGTGATTGCCATCATTGGTATTTTGATTGCGTTGTTGCTGCCCGCCGTCCAAGCGGCTCGTGAAGCGGCTCGACGAACAGAATGCAGTAACAAGATGAAACAAATTGGCTTGGCAATGCTCAACTACGAAGACAAGTACAAGACGCTGCCACCGGCGGCCGTCTTGCACGAGGATCAGCCACGCTCGACCACACCGCCCACATTTCCCAAACGCGGTTACTCGGTAGCGGGCGGAACAGCCAAATGGCACAACAAAGATTTCGGTCACGCGGACTGGGGTCCCACAGCGATTATTTTAGTGATGCCATTCTTGGAAGCGGTCGGACAATATAACCAATGGGATATGACCGGCAATATTGCTGCCGAAGCCTACGATGGCGCGCCCGCCGTTAATATCGGAAGTCGGAATTGCGATGGCTTGGACTCACCGGGCGGCGGAGCGCTTCCTGGCATGATCTGCCCCAGCGCGAACCGTGCCCGTGCTGCTGAGCAAATCGGCGGAACGCTGACAGGTACCTACGCCAAAGGCAACCTCTTGTTGTGTGCTGGTGGTGGATACACCCACGGCGATCCAGCCGATACGGGCGGCCCCGGTTGGGGTAACACCGAGTTGCGAGGTACGTTTGATGCGGCTTCTCAGTTTGGTGCCACATTGGCCGAAATGTTCGATGGCACTTCGAACACCGCAATTGTTTCAGAAGGTCTGATTTTCGAGAGTGATGCAGACAGTCGTGGTTGTTGGGCGCGTGCCAATTGCGCGGTGTTCAGCGGTCACTCTGTTGCAATCGATATGAATACGACGACCGGTCAGCTTGGCTTGACAACCGACGACGTGAATACACCGAATATCGGTGCTGTCTTGCCAGACGGCACTGTGGTGACCAACCACATTGACCAGCCGGTCTGGTGTGAAGTCAACGCCAAGGAAGATACGACCTGTGGCACTGCCGCCACGAACCTGATCATTGGTGTCGCTGGTGTGGCTGCACGTAGTCGTCACCCCGCTGGCTGTAACGTCGGCTTGGGCGATGCGAGCGTGACGTTCGTCAAGAGCGAAGTGGACGCCTCGGCCTGGCGTAATGCTTTGACCATCATGGGTAAAGAAGGCACGACGTTACCCTAGGCCATGACTAACGAAGTGTAACTTTTGTTACCACGGTTTAACCAAACGGCCCCAAGCCAAAACTTGGGGCCGTTTTCTTTAGGGGGTTTTAGTTTTCCCAGTAGGACGGTTTTTCAAACCGTCCAAGACGGATTGAAAATCCGTCCTACTTCTTGGTTGCGGCTTTGCCGCCTTAGCGTGGATTATTCACTAACCCGACGCGCAAGCGAGGGGTCTTGGACGTCGCCCCTCGCTTGCGCGTCGGGTTAGTGTGGATTCGAATTTGCGCGGTGTTTTAGGCAAGATAGCCGCAACTCCTTTTCACAGAGAACATTACCTCCTTTGGACGGCGGTTCATGAATAATCCGGGTTTAGCGCGTGACTTCGCACAATCGTACGGGTTCGTAGTACATGTCGTCTTCATCGTCCCTTTGGCGGCACGTGGACAACGACAACGTTAAACGAATCGCCTGTTTTTGTGACATGCACTTCGCACAGTCCACTACTTTGTCGTACTGCGTGTTCGACAGATCACTCCAGTTGGGCTCGCTAACATAAACCTGGAAGCTCGGATTGACTCCCACGTCCACCAACCGCACGACCCATCGGCTGCAAATCCGATGGCTCGGTGCGAACCGCAAGGATCGCAAACTCAACAGGCGCAAGTGTCCTAATTCCGTGCAAGACTTCCGAAGTTTTCCGAAACTTCGGAAGTCTGTATCGGCAAACTAGGCCACTACCCAACAGGCATCCCCGTCGCATCCGATTGAATTCTGGTCAAAAAACGATAGGTTGAACTTCATGCTCCGGCGTTTCTTTTTAGTTTGCTTGAGTGAGAATCCAAATGCAAAACCCCTTACGAAATCTTCCGTCCGTCAATGAATTGCTCGAGACGCCTCCATTACAAGGTCTGGTGGACCGCGTGAGCCACAACGTGGTCGTGTCCGGTATTCGAAACTTTTTGGGCAACCTGCGCAACGATTTGCAAAGTGCCGCCGCTGATATCAAGGTACCCAATCCCGTGGATTTGGCCGAGCGAATTGCGAATTGGATTTCCAGCGAAGACCAGCCTTCGCTTCGCGCGGTCATCAACGCGACGGGCATCTTGTTGCACACGGGACTGGGGCGAGCCCCACTGGCCGAGGATGCGGTCAAAGCCATTTGCGAAGTGGCTCAAGGATACGCCAGTGTCGAAGTCGATCTGAATTCGGGCGAGCGATCACAACGAGTTGCCGCGGTGGAAAAGCTGCTCAAGGAGTTGACCGGCGCCGAAGCCGCGGCGATCGTCAACAACAACGCGGCGGCCACGTTGATCACGCTGACGGCGCTAGCCAAAGACAAGGAAGTCATTGTTTCGCGCGGGCAACTGATCGAGATCGGCGGCAGTTTTCGGTTGCCGGATGTCATGACCGCGAGCGGCGCGAAGTTGCACGAAGTGGGCACGACGAACAAAGCGCGAATCAGCGACTACGCGAGTGCGATCAATCAGGAAACGGCGGCTTTGATGCGGGTCCACACCAGCAACTTTGTCGTGGTTGGTTTCACGCAGGAAGTGACGTTGAAAGAACTCGTCGCGTTGGGCGCCAAGCGCCACCTGCCGGTGATCGACGATATTGGTTCTGGCGCGCTGGTCGATTTCAGCAAGTACGGCGTGTCTGGTGAACCGGTCGCGTCCGAGAGCATTCGTGCGGGCGCGGATGTGGTGTTGTTCAGCGGCGACAAGTTAGTCGGCGGTCCCCAATGTGGCATCATCGTAGGGCGAAAGTCGCTGGTGGACAAAGTTGCCAAGCATCCATTGATGCGTGCGATGCGGGTAGACAAAATTACGTTGGCATCCTTGGCCGCAACGCTGCGACTGTATCGCGATCCGGAAACGGCCGAACAAGCCGTGCCGTTGCTTTCGCTGCTCAGCGCGTCGATCGACAACCTGAAGAATCGCGCCGCACGATTGGCACCGCAACTCGCCGCGACCAGCGCGATCGCGGCAGCAGAGCCGGTCGAAGATCAATCCATGCTTGGCGGTGGTTCCCTGCCGACTCAGGTGATTCCCACGTGGTGCATCGCGTTGACTCCGTCCAAAGGCAGCGTGGACAAACTGGCGTCCGACTTAAGATCCGCGTCACCCGCCATCTTTGGCCGTGTACAAAGCGACCGTCTGCTGCTTGATTTGCGGTCCGTGTTTCCGAAGCAAGACCAACAGATCATCGCAATCTTAGAGTCGTTCGGTGGTTCGTCAGACGAGAACCCTTTAGATGTTGAACAGAGTGAATAAATCAACTTGTCCTGAATCGGGCATGGAGAACGACGCGAGGACCCAACAAGATTCTATGGTCTATCTAAACGGCTGTGATCCTCATGAACCCTACTTGTCACTTCCGTGTAGTGACGTCGGTGAATGTCTGTAAAGAAGTAGCTTCTAGTTTCGAGCAACGGTTGCTTTGTGCTTGTAAGATAATTCAGCACAAGGCGAAGGCTATTGACCGGCGACATTGCTCGATCAATTGTCGGATGGTCTTGGTCAGGGAAGCGGATTGCGTTGAGGATCGAGAATCTCTCGTACAGATTTGTCTTGTGGAGGGAATCTCTCGCAAGTTCAGAACCAGGCCCATGGTCAGATTGCAGGATGATGATCGCGGGGCGCGAACTTGCGTCTATTATCTGATCAACGGTATTGAGACATTGCTGATTCATAAACCGTAACTGCTGCACATAAGATGGGCGATAGTTGGGCCGTGGACCGTCCACGAAACTCCAATATACTTCGTCTGCCGATGATCCATCAGCATTGAAAATAAACGGCGGATGCGGGCAGACAAAGTGTGCAAAAACAAACTTTGGCTGGCCGGCGCGAAGTTTTCGCGTGCTGGGCAAACGCTTAAACGTGCGCAGGATGCGGCTGCGGTGTGATCTGTCCTGGTGCTTGTCCTCTGATGGCCTTCCAATCCAGAGTCTCTCCTCCACCAGCCAACTGGCGACGGTTGTTTGGAGAACCGCCGTTTCCACATCGTCCAGATCAAAGATCGAACGGCTCTCCGTTTTCTCAAACTTCTTGTCTAGTTCGTCGCCCTCCAGTTCTGAATGAAGAAACTCCCAAGATAAATAGAGGTCTGACGTTTCTCGCTGGGTGGGTGAATAACCAGAATCGAGCGAGATAGTGAAATAGCCAAGTTTTTTTAGTTCCCTGTCAATACGCGGTGTCTTAATGTAACTGACGATGTCGGCGTACTTTGGGTGATCGGGAAGATCAAAATCTTGAACGTAGCCCATATTCAGAGACGATACGATTGAATGGACCGTCGAGTGATAGTTTGAAACACTCTTATCCAGCACAGTAAATCCATGCGACTGGAGTTGCGACAGAAATGGCTCGTTGTCGAAACCGTACATCTCTTGAAGAACATCCTGTCGCCCGTAGGCATCGAAAATGATGTAGTAGATGTCGGGCAATTGTTCATTGCCCTGTGGTGTCGGAATGATCTTCGATTGATCGGAAGCAAACTTCGTCGGTGGGTATGGTCGAACATGTGTGCTAAGCCAGAATGCTTGCCCGATGACGACAATCGTAAAGACGACTTTTAGAAATCGAACGGATGCTTCGCAAGCTTTCTCGGACAAACGCGCAATTCCGATGGACAGCAATGTTAGCATTGCGGCCGACATCTGGATCGCTCCGCGATAAGAAATCCATCCTGGTACCCAATAGTAAGGGATGTGGCCGAGAGTAAAGAAAGCAAATACGAATAGCGCGGTGATCGTGTGGCGATGACTGGTCGCCAACCAGAACAAGGATCGCAAGACCAGGTCGATGACGGCCGCAATCACGAGGGCGGCGATGGCTACACGCAGCACTGGCCTCAGCGTGGGAACCGAGGCCACGTTGGCCGAAAGTTGTCCCAAAGGCAGAGCACAAGCAATGCAATAAGGAAGCAGTGCGTTGGAGTCAAACCAGCCGAATTTCGATGGTGGCTTGTCAGATCCCGTATTCATTCTTCGCGTCAATCTAGTTGTGAGATTCCATCAGGTACATGACGCGGCCGGAATCACCCATTGGCCGCCGGTTGGTGACCTTAAAGAATGCGGCAAACGCGGTTTCGAAGGAGTGAACGTCATAATCGCCCCACTCATGTTCTCGCGATCGCATGAGTCGGTGAGTCTGTGGATCGTCTCGATCGACGTACTCGATAATCAAATGTCGTCCGAGTTTTCCGAATAACTCGGCAATCTTCTTAAACGGAATATTTGCCGAAACTCTTAGATGGTGGACGAGCGCCAAAGCGATCAGAAGATCAGCGCGACCACGATTTGCCAACGAATCACGTTCCTTGTGTTCCCAACCAATCGCAGGGCTAGGATTGGCCAGATCAAGCAAGAGTGGCAGCAAAGTTCGTGTTTGCTCGTCACGCCCCTGCCGGTAGTTTAACTCGACACAACCTGGGTCAAGATCGAAGGCCACACACGTTGCACCTTGCTGGGTCGCGATTCGGCTGAATACGCCGGTGTTGGCTCCCAAGTCCCACGCCATCCTGGGGTTAATCTCTGCAATCCATGATTCAACAATCGATTTTTTTAAGTCGAAGTCGTCATTTGAGTAGCGATTGTCGCTGTAATAGTCAGCCCACTCTGTCGCTGTTGGCACCCACTTTAGTCGCGATATGATTTTCGCCAAACTGCGCAGTATATGTTCCAACGCTTCTTGGGACACCGGCCGCTTTGGCTGATTGGACCTTTGCGGCTCGGCGTAATGCTGGTCATTGCGCATGCCTCCGTACCACCGTTCAAACCGTGAATGAAGATGAATGTGAAAAAACACTCCCGGGTTTAGCCAGGTTCGCAACGGCAGTAAGCGCGAGGCGAGCGGCAAAGGGACTCCCTCCAGATGCAGACAGCCCAATCGATTGAGACTGATGTCGACCTTCGCCATCAACAGTAAGGGCGCGAGAAAATGCTGACAGAATTGCTTGTACGCGCGCCACGGAGAATCGTCCGTTCGCCGCTCAAACGAAAGCGTATCAACGAAGACCGGCTGACAGCCCTGAAACTGGACGTTGTAGGCGCTTGCGTCCTTGAGGGTCATGCCGTGCCTCAATGCACGGCGCTGCAATTCAAGCGTCAGCAAGGCGGCATCTTTTAGCGCGCTAAAGCTCCATTCGTACGGGTATGAGATGAAGTCGCAGCGACACGGCTGGATGATACAACTGGCGTCGTCGGTCATCGCAAAACTGAGCGAAGTCTCCTGATGCTCGATCAGCAAACGCCGTCGAACCAACTCATCGTACAAACCGCTGCTGACTAGACTATCAAAGTCTGCGCGGGCGCTGCGGTTGATCTGCCGCAAAAGCGTTCCGTCGGAACGGTAAAAGACAAAGCCACTTGGATCGCGAAACGAAGCCGGATGTACAGATGGCTCGGACAACTCCGCGCCTTCAGATTCAAGACTCGGCATTCGTTCGACTACCATCTAGATCCCCCCCTTCTTCATCCTCTACATCACCGTCATTGCTGAAGAACGAGTCATCGTTTTCGCGTTTGCTCAAAAAGAAACGGAACGGGTATAGCACCACGTTGCGGAAAAAAACGGCGATTGCTACAACAACGCCGGCGAGGATCTGCAATACAATTGCACCTGTGCCTGGATCTACATATGAGAATAGCGAAAAACTCATGATGCGGGATTTCATGGTAAGTTGATAGTCACGGATTGATGCTATTCAAATCAGCGATGAATTGCAAGGAAGGACGGAACGACGAAGACTGTCTATCAGTAGCAACCAGCTTGACGAGTCTATAGCTTAATGGCTTTTGTTAAGGAAGCGAGAACAATAATGCAGCGACTGCTCTAATGAATGGAGCTGTATGCTGACGCTTTTTCCTATTGAGCAAAGATTTGGTTCCAAGTTATTTCATCCGAGATTCCATCTGGTAGATCAACGAGGGCCGATGCGGCCAATACAACGTTTAATCAGCTACTTGGTGAACCAGCGTCTAACACCACGCGCGTGCCAAACATCAGATCATGCAGGCTGCGCCCGTCTCGGCGAATCAACGCGAAGGCTGCGTCGACCAGCCAGGTAAGATTTAACAATCCCATGACGAGTAACCCCAGCGGTCTGAGTCCCATGGAGCTGAAGACAAGCAAGAGAATGTTGGCCCAGACCATCAAGACTTGAGCGACCATGCGGATCGCCAACATGGGTTGACCGGGCCGCAGACCATGCCGGTCGACGACACGAAGCTGGAATATCTTTTTACCGGGCGTCATGCCCCAATAGGCCTGTAACGCGGACGCCAACAACGGTGCTGCGGCGCTAGCCAGCGCGACGATCAACACGGCAATCGGTCGGCCGCTAAAAAACGTTCGAACTTCTTCGTTCGTGATCGGGAAAGCGAGAATTCCAAAAATCGCTTGAACCAAAAGAAAGTCAACAAGCCATGCCAGGCCGCGTTGAATGCGGCCGGCTTTCGGTGGATTGCCCGGTCGCAACTTGTGCAAGTCGGCAATGAACTCGTCGTAAGTTTGATAACGTTCGTCTGGCGATTTGGCCAGCAACTTGTCGAGTACGTCGCGCCAACCGTGCGGCACTTCGCTGGGCCAGGGATCGGGAAACTCGATGGGCAACTGTTGATGGGCAGTGAGGCGTTCGAGGATGCTGCTGCTCTTGTAGGAATACGGCAGGCGGCCAAACGTCATCTCGAACAACGTCACGCCGAGCGAATACAAATCGCTGCGCGCGTCCGAACCTGATCCTTGAATGATCTCGGGAGCGACATAGTCGGGTGTGCCGGCTCCGGGCGTTTCTTCGTCCGATGACTGAGACAACCGTCGCGCGAGTCCAAAGTCGGACAACTTGACGTGGTCCGCGTCGGTCAGCAAAACGTTGCTCGGCTTGATGTCGCCGTGGATGATGTCGAACTTGACCGAATGTCGCAGAGCGTCGGCCAGTTGTAATGCGATCTCGATCACTTCGGCGTAGGGCAGCGGTCCCAAACTCAAGCGGTCGGCCAACGTGCCGCCACCGACCAACTCCATCGCCAAGAAAGGTGAGTCGTCGTCGCGCCCGACAAAATAGATATGAACAACGTTCGGATGATTCACGCGTGCCTGGGCGATGGCTTCGTGAAACAGGCGCTGGAGTTGCCGCGTGTCGGCGACGGAGTTTTTACTTGGATCGATCACTTTGAGCGCGACGTAACGCTGCAGCGATTCGTCCAGCGCCTGGTAGACCGCGCCCATGCCACCCTGACCTAGTTTGCCGACGATGCGGTAGTGGCCGAGTGTCTGGCCGATCAGAGCGTCGGAATCACGTTCGGCAACCGTCAGTTGAGCGGTATCCGTTTCGCACAGATCCAGCACGCTGATCGTCGGCGAGAGAGCTTCGCGAAAGATCTCGGGGCTGAAACGCCGTTTGCACTCTGAGCATGCCCCGCCCATCGTTGTATCAAGCTCGATCGTTTCGCCGCAAACGCAACGATAAGACACAGTCGCCACAAAAATGCTCCATCGCGGGTCGCCTCAATTCCACAAGCGATCATGATCGCTGTTTTCGGTAAGGAATGATACCTTGGTCTGGGCAATCAGAGTTTCTGAATTATTTGGACTTGCCGCCCTCACGAGGCGAAAAGGCCATCGAACTTTGGATCGCGAAGTTACACGTGCAGCCGCTGCTGGCTTCGGGAATGAGCAACATTCCACCGGCCGGGATGATGTTGATCCAACAACCGGGCCGGCTCACTGTGTTAACTTTGGTTCGTTGGCCGGTCGTCAGGTCGCACATGGTTGGATTGCCAGCGCGAAAAAAGAATGCCGATGCGGAGGCCGAGATCGACCCGCAACCGTGTCCACCGCGCGCGAAACGCCAGTCCTTGCGGCGGTTGCCAGTATGAAGGTCGTAGGTGTACGGCTCTTGCACCACGACGTCACCAATAATGGCCAAGTGGTGGTCCTGTTCTCCGTGGCTGCCGCCCGCGGATTGCCCCTGATCCTGGGTCGCGGTCCACGCCACGTCACCCGTTCTAGCATCAAACGCGGCCAAGTCATATCGAACCGTGTCGCGCCGATCTTGCTTTTCGTTGCGAGTGCCGACTGCGACGAGTTTTTCGTTAGCATAAGCTAGATACAGGTGATGCTGGACTTTTGAAAATTTGGCCTCTCGACGCCAAAGTTCCTTTCCAGTGTTGCGATCGAGCGCCACCAAGTCCGCTTTGTCGCGGAACAAGTCGGTGAGCTTCACGCGCCCCTTGAGCTTTTCATCGAGTGTGCTTGGATTGCGGCTTTCGACGAAACAAACGCGATCGCCGCCGATCACAATCGTTGGGTTCAAAATCGCGCCGTGGGCGGCAAAACGCCACTTTAACTTGCCGGTCTTTCGATCCAGGCAGAATACGCTGTCGCTGGTCACCACGGGAACGAAGTCATAGTAGGTTTCGGAGATTTGGTCTCGGTTGTGATCGCTGCGCGAGGCGTCGGGCCACGTGGACGAACCATAGAGCGAATCCGAGACGACCGCGACGAAACCCCAGTCGCGAGGCTTTCCGTCGCCGAGCGCTGGCGGGTCGAATGAAGCTCGTTGTGTGCCGTCACTGGCGGCCAACGCGTAGACTCGATCTTTCGCCACGGCATACAACGTTTCTGGCGCGGCAGCCATGTTGCCTCCGTCACGTGGAGCGCCGACTCGGCGGAATCCGGAGAGTGTAGATTGCCACAACACCGCGCCGTTATAAGCGTCGACGCCATAAATCGTTTCGTTTCCCGGCACGAACAACCGGCCACCGGTGTACAAAGGTGGCGTCGCCCGGTGATGCCGATCGATCATTTCACGCGGACCGGGCGGGCCGAACCACTGCAAGTCGAGTTCGCCTTTAACTCGCGAATCGTTGCTACAGGATGTGTTCGCAGCATCGCCGTACATATGCGTCCAGTTTCCTTCGCCGTCGAGTTGCTTTCGGCGCAATACAATCGATTGCTCGCCTTCGTCGCCCGATTCGATTGTCTCGAAGCGGATGCTCTGGCTCATCCATCTGTCGTACCGCCGCCGCCGTTCGATCAAAGGCTGGCCCTTTGCGGTCGGATCGATCAAGATCCCGCCCCATGGCCGAACCAATGGTGCGAGAACATCCGGGCTCCATCGATCTTTCGGATCGGCAATCACCACCAGGTTGAACAATCGCGAAGCGAACGGCAGGCCACCATTCTTCCCAACGCGGACCACCACGCTACCATATACTCCCGCATCACTCAGACGCTGTCGCATCTTTGCAGCGCTCTCGTTGTCCTTTTTAATGGCAACGATTCGCAATTTCGTCTGTTGTGCAAGCATCCAGGCGTGTCGCGCGTCGCCACCAAGTAGCAATCCATAGCCCGCCTCGACGTCGATGTGGCGGATGATGTTTTTCGCCCAGTTGTCGAATTCAAGTTGCTCGGCTGAATCGTTCCAAGCAAACTCGGCGATTGTGGGAGCGTGATCGACCTTCTTGCCGGGAGGCGTGCCAAAGCAATAAATCGATCCCTCGTCCGTGCTGACCAAGAATCGGTCACCCGCGACAGCCAGCGAGATGGCTTTGCCGTTGACTTGTGCTTTCCAGGTCGACGTGTCGGCATCTTGAGCAAATGCCGCAACCTCGCCGTCGCCGCCGCCAAAATGAACATCGCCCGCGCGGATCCACGCGAACGGGTACGCCGCATGTCGACTCACCGGTGTCACACCGTTTGTCTTCTTACTTTTTGACGGCACGGTTGCAAAGGTCGCTGTCGGCGCGCGGCCTTGTGCGATTCGCAACGCTCCGCCTTGCCGCTTCAAATAACCTTGTGGTGAGAAACTGAGTTTCCCGCGTGCCAACTCTTTGCCCGTGTCTGTATCCACCGCGAATTGGAATGTACCTTGACTTGGGAACAGCCCGGAGCCGAATCGAGCTATGGAATCTTCTACGAGGACGCCAGTGCGAACGGGAAATGTCGAAATCAGGCGGCTGTTGCCAGGAATCACACGTTGGTCGCCCGTCCAAGCTTCGAACTGCCAAATCGGCTCGCCAGTCTCAGCGCTGACACAATAAACCCGGCCGTCGTCGGATCCAAAGTACGCCCGCCCGTTGGCGATTGTCGGCGCAAGGCGAACTGGACCTTCCGTGTAAACGGACCAAATCGGTCGACCGCTTTTCAAATCGAGCGCGCGAACCTGGTCGTCCGCCGAAGAGCCGAAGTAGACTCGTGTGCCGTCAGACACGACGTGGAACGCGCGATCAAACGTGACGCGGGCCCGCAGGTCATGTTTGTTCGCCCAAAAGTTTTGTTTGGCCGGCGGTGGCCATGCCGGTTTGGGTCTGTGAGTCGCTGTGTAAGTCCATTGTAAGTGCAGCGGCAATGTGACTTCTTCGTTGGTCGCTCCACTTCGTGCATCGTCGTGCATGTAGGTCGGCCAGCCCGTGATGTGAGCGACGGCAGGATCAACGTTTGGGTAGCTGCTCTTTTCTTCCGCGAATCGTTTTCCCAACGCCTTTGCCGTCAGCGCTTCGCCCCAAATCGCCGTCGCGGCCATTGCTCCCTGCAGCGGGTAGGCTTCGTTGTCATCAACATAGGAGCCCAGCGCGACAACACCTCGCGGCGAATAGATGACAGGGCCGCTTTGGGCTGTCGACGCAGCAGCCAATTCGCCGTCGACAAACAGCTTCATCGACTTGCCGTCGTAAACACCGGCCACGTGATACCACGCGCCCAGTGCGATTGAATCGGCACTCGTAAGATAAGTGATCCTTCGCTTCGACTCCGAAACTAATCCGAAACAGAATCGACCGTCTTGAAAACCGAGCAACCAACCGCGTTCAAACGAACCGTTGTCTTGAATCGCGCTGACGAACCCGCACCACTTGCCAGCCTTGTCGACGCGCACCCACGTTTCGACGGTCACCGCTTCGGTGGGTAACGCGAAGTTCGCTATGTCGTTCGCCACAATCACTCGTGAAAAACCGTCCAATTCGATGCGATTGGGCGCCGGCTCAAGCTTGACGGTGCCGTGAACTTGTCCTTTGTGTTTGCCATCGGTCGAGGCAAGGCGATCGTTTTGTAACTCACCAGCCGCAAAACTCCAGCTCACTCGAGGTGTCTCGCCAGCAACAACGGCAGTTGAGACACTCAACAGCAGCACGGATTGTGCAATGATTCGAACTGTGAACATCGTGTATTCCTGTTTGGACTGGTGTTTGGCACATGCCTTGGATAGTGGCATGGTATTCTAACCCTTCCAAGCGCCTGCCGCGCAAATCTCGCCCAACGCAAGCCCCTCATATGGGTTATTTCTAATTCTCACGATGGTGATCAAAATGTCGGTCTGGTCAAAACCAAAGGTTTAACCACGCGCAACAATACAAGGCATCTTGAGTTTCCCCACATGACTAGCGCGCGTACAAGGATCAGACCATTGGCCAACCTTATTTTGCACGCCAAGATCGTCGCAATCGCGATTGTGTTGTGGGGCACATCCAACCTCTGCGCGCCTAATTCTCTTTTTGCACAATGCGTCGTGCCACGTTTGCATCATCCTTGGGGGAACTTCGCGCCGGGTGCGTGGAAAAAGGTGCGAGTCGTGACGGAAGACCTGGACGAAAATGGCAACGTGCTCAACACCAGCACGACCGAGACCGTCACGAAGTTAAGGGCAATCGATGACAAGACCTTCACGCTGTTGGTGGACGTGACGATCGAAGTGGCGGGCCAAAGATTTCGTTCCCAGCCAAAGCTGATCACGAAAGGCTACTATGGCGAAAACGCGGGGCAAATTGTCAAAGTCCTCGACTTGGGCAACGAGCGTGTTTCGGTCGACGGCAAGCACATTCAAAGCCAAGTCAGTCGCACGATCTTGAACGGTGGCCAATCGAAACGCGAAACCAAGATTCATTATTCCGATCAAGTGTTCCCTCACGTGTTGAAGCGCGAAACCGTCGCCACGAATCTTGCGGACGAGTCGACGACTTTCAAAAGCCGGGTCGAGGTGACCGCGCTTGGCAAGCCGTTTCATGTGCTGTCAGATATTCGTCCGACCAGCGAAATCAGGACGATTTATCAACGTTCGAATCGTAAAACGGAAACAACGGAAGTGTTTTCTCCAGAGGTGCCAGGGGGTGTTGTGTATCACGCATCGAAGGAATTCGACATGGACGGCAAGCTTGTCCGCCGCAGCACGCTGGAATTGATCGATTATCACGCAGTGGATGCCGGAAAGCGGATGCGTGGCCGGTTAATGCAGCGATTGCGAGCGTGGAAGCAGAGTCGCCGAACGAGCGGCAAGTGAGTGGGGCAGGATCTGCCTAGCGCTTCTTCTGGGCACGTTGCCTATTTCGCCTCTCGGCGCAATAATGCGGAATTCCCTTTTTCGCATTTCGATTACCCGACTCGGAGAGTCGGGCTACAGGAATTAGTGAGCCCCCCATGAACGAGAAAGTCAAGCACGTTGCTATCACGTTCGACGATGTCATGCTGGAGCCTCGGTACAGTGAAGTCGTGCCGGCTGATGTCGATGTCAGCACTTCGCTGACCAAACAAATCAAATTAAATATTCCCGTCATCAGCTCGCCAATGGACACCGTGACGGAGAGCGCGATGGCCATCGCGCTGGCGAAATCGGGCGGACTGGGTGTTATACACAAAAACATGTCGATCAAATCACAGGCCGCCGAAGTCTATAAAGTTAAACGCAGCGCCAACGGTATCATCGAAGATCCGGTAACGCTGCCGCCCGACGCGCCGGTTTCTAAAGCCAAAGAAATCATGGACTTACACAACGTGTCCGGTGTGCCAATCACGTTCGACACGGGCAAGCTCGTCGGCATCCTGACCCGCCGCGATCTGCGTTTCCTCGAAAAGGGTGACAAACTGATCAGCGACGTGATGACCAGTGAGAATCTGGTGACGGCGCGCGGAAGTTTAACGCTTGAAGAGGCTGAGGAGATTTTAACGGATAAAAAGGTGGAGAAACTTTTGCTGGTTGACGAATCATACAAACTGACCGGACTCATCACGATCAAAGACATCGACATGATGAAGCGGTTCCCGAATGCTTGCAAAGACAAGCTGGGACGGCTGCGGGTCGGAGCGGCGGTCGGCGTGTACGATTTCGAACGGGCCGAGGGCCTGATCGAGACGGGCGTCGACGTGTTGATCGTCGACAGTGCCCACGGTCACTCGAAGAATGTGATCGAGACGGTCAAACTGATCAAACAGAAATGGGACATCAACGTCATCGCCGGCAACGTGGCGACGACCGGGGGATGTCGCGATTTAATCGATGCGGGTGCCGACGCGGTGAAAGTCGGGATTGGCCCCGGTTCGATTTGTACAACGCGAATTGTGTCGGGCGTTGGCGTTCCTCAGATCAGCGCGGTCTTTGAGGCAGCAGCGGCGGCCAAGGACAGCGGTACGCCGATCATTGCCGACGGCGGAATTCGTTTTTCAGGAGACATTACAAAAGCAATCGCAGCCGGAGCCAACGTGGTGATGATTGGCGGCCTGTTCGCTGGTCTCGCCGAAAGTCCCGGTGATACGATTTTGTACCAAGGTCGAACATTTAAACAGTATCGCGGCATGGGTTCGTTGGGAGCGATGGTCAAAGGTTCCAGCGAACGGTATCGCCAAACGGGCGAAACGGGCACAGGCAAACTGGTGCCCGAAGGTGTCGAGGGCCGCGTGCCGTTTAAAGGTGCCTTGGGTGAATACGTATATCAACTGGTCGGCGGCCTTCGCGCCGGAATGGGATATTGCGGAACGCCCACGATCGAAGATTTACGCACGGACGCCAGGTTTATTCAGGTCTCGGCGGCAAGTGTCAGAGAGAGTCATCCCCATGACATCGCCATCACACAAGAAGCACCGAATTACAGCCCCGAATATTCGTCGGGTAACAAATCAAATTAGTGCGAGCATCGCTGGCTGGCTGCCAGTTCTCGTGATGTTATTTTCCATTGCGGCGACTGCCGATGCCGCCGGGCCAACCTGGAGACCACAAACTTCTTCGACCAACCAGAGTTCGTTTTCGACAGCACAACCGTCGTCCAATCAAACGGGCCTTCCCAAACCATCTGGCCGTCCGCTTCAATGGCGACCGAAGTCTCCGGCGGGAATTCAATCAACCAACGTTTTGCCGCGGGCGGTGACTCAGATCCCTGCAACGACGCAACCCATTCAATCGACAACTCGACAAGCTCAACACGAAACGCCCGCAGCGCCTCAATTCGCACCACAGCTTCTGGCGCCAAATCAATTACAACAAACCGATGCCTTCGCCGATCCGTTCGGCGACAATGCGTCGGCTCCAACGGCTCCTTATTACGCTCAACCTCAACTTCAACAGGTGCGGCCGCAAAACGCGCCCCCGGTCGCAAACGTCGCGTCCCGCGGAATTCACAACCACTCGATTTTGAGTTTGCAGCCTGCCACCTCGACGCCCGATCCGTGTGTTGAACAGTTTCGAGACTATCAAGGCGAAGACCGCGACTGCTTGATCGCCGCCTGCAAGCTGCGAGCGTTGATCAACACCATTTCGCTAGACATCGCGCCCAATACAAATGGCAAACTTCCGTACCAATGTATCGTTGGCAACGAACCGTTTTTCGTCCGAGAGTGGTGTCCGATCACCTTCACGTGGAAAGCATCCGCGCTGTGTCACAAGCCGCTCTACTTTGAAAATCGGCCACTGGAGCGATACGGCCATTCGGCGGGACCCGTCCTGCAGCCGATCTGTTCGGCCGCGCACTTCTTTACGAACATTGCCGTGCTACCATACAAAATGGGTATCAATCCACCAACCGAATGCCAGTACGCACTGGGCTACTATCGACCGGGAAGTTGCGCTCCGTGGCTGATCGATCCGATCCCCATCAGCCTTCGCGGCGCGGCCCTGCAAACTGGGGCCATCCTGGGCGGCATCTACGCTTTCCCCTAAACACTGCCCAACAACAAATCACTTTTGGGAGCGATTGGCTCGAAAAGCGGCGGGACATAGTTTGTTCCGCCGCTTTTGTTTCTTGACAGCGACTTGAGCAACCGGCGAACCTCGTCCATGAGCCGTATTCACGATTGATGGACGTGGACTAGGTGCAATGCTGTTTCGGCCGAGAAAACGTTCTGGCTTCCCAAAGACCACCGAGAATTGCGTTTCTCCGTTTGCGGCGCGTGGGCCAGTCGAGGTAGTGTCCCTAACTTTGTGTGGCTTGAAGAATCGCAGCCCGGCTACTCGCAGTAGCCGGGCTGCTAAGACCATGCGGACTTACACTATTAGAGTTCTACCTTGTAGAATCTACGCGCCGTGCGCGCATGTTTGAAATACGAAGCACGAAACTCGAAACAAATTCGAAATCACAAGTACCAAAATCCAAAACGATTCCATCCTGGACACCCAGCAATTGCTGCCGGTCTCGTTGTTTCTGTTTCGAGCCTTAGGATTTTGAATTTCGGATTTGTTTCGGATTTCGAATTTCGACATTCGGATTTGTTTGCGGCTCCGCCGCGTTGGGGCACTACCCCAGTCGGTCTTTACTCGCACTGAGTGACCGATCCTGTTATATTCCTGGCACCCACCGAACGCTCGCCCATGGTCAACTCAGACCCATTCCCGCGAAGGAGCCATTCCATGCAACCCAATCCCATGCGTTTCGCACTTTTCTCGATCATCGCTTTGTTGCCCATCCTCGCATTGGCCGAAGGTTTTTGGCCGCAATGGCGTGGTCCCAATCGTGACGGCAAATCTTCGGAACAAGGTCTCGTTGACGAATTCACGGAAGACGGTCCGCCATTGCTATGGCAAAACGAAGGTCTCGGCAAGGGGTACGCGAGCGTCGCAATTGCTGGCGGACGGATCTTCACACTGGGGCGCGTGGGCCAACAAGAACAGTTGATCGCACTCAGCCAAATGGACGGCTCTAAAATGTGGTCGGTCGATGTCGGTGCGGGCGGTCATTCCAACGGCACTCCGACCATCGATGGCGATCGAGTTTATGCCGTTGGTTTAAAAGGTGACTTGATCTGTGCGAACGTTGTGGACGGCACGATCCTGTGGCAAAAGAACTTTGGCCGGGACTTTGGCGGGAGAATGATGTCGGGCTGGGGTTACAGCGAATCGCCGCTGATCGACGGCAACTGGTTGTTATGCACGCCGGGTGCGAACGACGCGATGATCGTTGCCCTCGACAAAAAAACAGGCGACGAAGTCTGGCGAGCACCGCAACCCGATATTGGCGGACGCGGCAGAGACGGCGCGGGCTACTCGTCGATCGTCATTTCTAACGGCGCGGGTGTCAAACAATATGTGCAAATCACGGGTCGTGGGTTGATTGGCGTGCGAGCCGGCGATGGCAAATTCCTGTGGGGATACAACGCCGTCGCCAATGGCACGGCCAACATTCCGACGCCGATCATTTCCGGCGACCACATTTTTGCATCCACGGGTTACAACACCGGCGCGGGCCTTGTGAAACTTAGCAAAGACGGCGACGGCGTTAAAGCGGAAGAAGTTTACTTTCTCAGAGGCAACGTATTCCAGAACCATCACGGCGGCATGATTCTCGTCGGCGACCATATCTATGCCGGTGCGAGGCACAACAATGGTTTCCCAACTTGCATCGAAATGAAGACCGGCGAAATCGTTTGGGGCGGCACGACGCGCGGACCCGGCGGCGGATCAGCAGCGATCACGTTCGCCGACGGCAAACTGTTTTTCCGCTATCAAGACGGCAAGGTGGCGTTGATCAATGCCACGACCAGCGGCTACGAATTGAAAGGCAGCTTCAAACCAGTCTTTCAACAAGGCAACAGTTGGGCTCATCCCGTGATTGCCGACGGAAAAATGTATCTTCGCGAGCAAGACAAGCTGATGTGCTACAACGTGAAGAAGTAAGTGCCGAGAGAAAAAGCAAACGTGGCCGACTGCTCGACGAGATCAGGCGGGCTGGTTTTAGACATGGGATTGAACCCATCGATTGCACTGCCGGCCGCGTTGGTTTCCACTTGTGTGCATTTGTTGATCGACCTGACCTAGCGGGCGAGCGATGCGTGACCGACCGCCCAGCATGCGAACCAAACACCCAACGCGATGGTCGCGATGACGGCGGTCGTTGCAACCGCACGCCATGGAGCGTCGCAAGCCTCTGGCGCTTGCGGCCACAGATCATCGTCGCTACCTGGTATTCTGGGGATGGGCTCGAAGGCGACTTGGTCGACGATTGAACGCGTGGAGCGATGTCTGTTGGATTTCGGGTCTGCTCTCCAAGCTTCCTTAATGGAAATTGGCTTCGTTTTCGCCGGTCGTTTACGGGGCGATGGCGGCGGAAGGATCTCCTCATCAATCGTTTCCTGGCCCCATTTGCCAGCGAGTTGCTTGTCGTATTGACACCGCTTTCTTTCGTCCAACAAGCACACGCGAGCCTTGGCAATTTCGTTCAGTAGATCCTGAGTCGCTTCACAATGAGGGCCGTTTTGCATTGACTTGACCAACCGCATCCGCTGGTCCGCCGCGGTGTTGATTACCCGCGCGTCGCCTTCAAATCGCTTGATGCCCAGCAGCCGATAATGGTCGATCTCGTCCTGTCGAATTCCAAGCCATATTTCGTACGGATCAAACGTGTTGATCATGTCCGCAGTCTCCCCACGATTTGGCCGCGAGCCGGTTTCCGAAAGATCGGCCACGATCAAAGTTCGTATTCTCTGTTTCCAACGACTTATGGCCGCGCGATTGATCGATTGTTACGCCGGTTGAAAAGATTTCGGAACCTTTGCGGCAACTCGCCCCACAGCCGCATTTGGATTAGCTATCATAGGGGCACTCCCATTTCGTCGGACGGATTGCCAATCCGTCTCACCGCAAATCATTACAAGGAATCTCAACCATGAAACAACTTTTTACCGTGCCATTCGCATTTTGCCTGCTGGGCGTTTTCGTTGTCGCTGCCATTGGCGAACAACCGACTTTCACCAAAAATATGTTCGACGGCAAAACACTGAGCGGATGGCAAGTGAAGGGTTGTGAGGCCGAGGTCGACGAGGGCACGCTCCTTCTCAAAGCAGGCAACGGAGTCGTCCACACAGAACATCGATACACCGACTTCATTTTGGAACTTGAATGGAAGGCATCACGCACTGGCGCCGAGCGTTGGGACTCTGGGATCTATTTCCGTTGCGAATTGCCCGAAGGCAAACGCCCATGGCCAAGTCGTTATCAAGCCAATTTGCTCAAAGGCCAGGAAGGCAACGTTGGCGGCATCAAAGGCGCAACAAGCAAAGGCATGTGCAAAGACGGCGAGTGGAACAAATTCAAACTGACCGTGATCGGCACCAAGTTGTCGCTCGACATTAATGACAAGCCTGCGTGGAGCGCGGACGGATTAGAACAGGCGGACGGATTTATTTGCTTACAGGCGGAAGTCCCCGGCGGCGGGCAATTTCGTTTTCGCAATATCAAACTGACCGAAATCGGCCGCAAAGCTTTGTTCAACGGCAAGGATCTGACCGGTTTTGAAGGAGCGGGCGGCGATGCGGCAAAATGTTGGGGTGTCGAAGATGGCGTGCTGGTCGGGCTCGAAGGAAAGGGGCCCTGGCTGCGATCCGTCGAGCAACACGCAGACTTCAACCTTCGTCTGGATTACAAAGTCAAAGAAGGTGGCAACTCGGGAATTTATGTTCGCGTTCCCGAAGACGGCAACCATCACGGCAAAGACGCTGGGGTCGAAATTCAAATCCTGGACGACAAGGCCGAAAAATATGCCAAGCTCGTACCGTCGCAATACTGCGGCAGTGTTTACAAAATTGCCCCGTCCACAGAGCACGTCGGTCGAGAACCCGGCGAGTGGAATTCGTTGGAGATCAACACCAAGGGCCACGGTTATAGAGTCACGCACAATGGCACTGTGATCGTTAACGCAACGCTCGAGGAATTCCCACAACTCGAACAGCGCCTGCTCAGAGGTTTCCTCGGATTCCAAAACCACGGCGGCGGTGTGTGGTTCCGCAACATCCGCATTGGTCCATCGCAACCATAAGTCTAAAACGCAGAGACGCAGAGGATCGCAAAGAACTCACCTTCCCCTCTCTGCGTTCCTTGGCGTACTCTGCGTTTAAACTCCTTTCCATGACAATCACAATTCGCGAATACCGCGACGAAGATTTAGAAACGATCAAATCGATCACCGTCGAAGCGTTCGAGCCGGTGTCGATAGACCGCAATATCGAAAATAAGCACGGTGGGCCGATCAACGGCAAAGATTGGAAGTTCCGCAAAGCGCAACATGTTGAATTCGACGCTCAGCGTGACCCCCAAGGAATCTTCATTGCCGAACAAGATGGCGAGATCGTGGGATACATCACCACGTGGCACGACAAGGAAGCGGGTGTCGGCAACATTCCCAATCTGGCCGTGGCTTCTGGGCTGCGCGGCCAAGGCATCGGCCGACAGTTGATCCAACACGCGCTCGATTTTTTCAAATCGATCGGGCTGAAATATGCCCGCATCGAAACGCTCGATCAAAACCCCGTGGGGCAAAAACTCTATCCCGACATGGGCTTCGAAGAAATCGCCCGGCAGATCCACTACGGCATGCGATTGGATTGATGTCGATTTGTGTGCCACTGGCAGAGCCAGTGGCACACGAATTCATCGCGACGCTGAAAGGTAACGACTTAGCACTGCTGCGTTTTTGATGAACGTACGACAACTGATGATCTGCGAGGAATGTTCCTCGCGATGGGCTTTCAGCTTGCCGTCTTCCAGCCAACGGCCCTTGCTGTCGAGAGCGGCGAGCACACTTCGCACTTGATTCTCGAGGCTTTTGCTCAACTTTGGCTTGGAAGCGCGAGGTGGACCGAGTTGGTCCGCGGGCAACTGCGATAGCCGTTTGTATTCCCGCTCGATGCTGTCCAATCCATTTCCAACTTTGAAACCATAATGGGTCGGCAGATCGCCGTCGTCATACGTCAACACATATTGTTTCGTGAAATAAAGCGGCCGGTTTGTTCTCAACTCGTAAAACCTCGCCAACCCACCACCGTCGATCTGTGACTTGCGCAGGTACTCGATCGCACGTGGCAGAGGCGCGAGATACTTTTTGTCGCCCGTGTCGCGATAGAGCCTCAGCAGCGTTCGCATCACTCCCTGCGATTCGCCGCCCGTAATCGAAGCAGGTTCAAAACGTCGCGCCCAAGCGGGTTGCATCCGCAGATTGTATTGCTGAGCCCAGGCAGGCTGAGGCTCGGGCATTTGTGCCAGCAAAATAAATCCGCCTGCCCGCTCGGCAGCCTGGCGATACTTTTTGTCATTGTAAGTCCGCTCGGCGATGAACATCACATCGACCACGTCCGCGATGGCGTTGTCGTTGAATGTGTAATAGTTGCGATAGTCTTTTTTGGGGTGCGTGCGTGAAAACGTGGCGGGATAATTCGCTTTGAGAACCGGATGATCCTCGGGATTTGGAAAGCGATCGTAACGCTGTGGCCACGCGCCGTTGGGATACTGTGCCTTGAGCAGCGACGACAACGCAAACTCGGTTGCTTCGTGGATCCGCTTGTTTTTGAAACCGAGTGTTTGATCCAATCGCATCATGAATCGCAGCGCCGCCTGAGTGTTGTTGTCGTCGAGCGTCGTTGTATTGCGCGCGTTCTCTGTGGGCGGATCAACTCGATAGGAATACTTCTTTCGTTGTTTGGGGTCGAATGAGATCCGATAGTCCCAGCCACCGCTGCGCAATTGTCCGCGAACGAGACAATCGCCGACTTCGAGTGCCGTTTCCAGATAAAACTTGTCACCCGTGGCGTCGTAGGCATCGAGATATACCAGTCCAACCGACGGCGTCCCAGGCGGCTGGATCCAAACCGTTTGATCATCCGCGACCCCCTCGCCTTCACGTTTGCTCAGATCGGCGCTGTACATCCAAAGATAACCACCGCCGGAAGCCACGTGCTCGCGAAAGTACCCTACGGCTTTCTTCAGTGATTGGGATGCGTCATCTTGAAGCGGTTCGTCGGCGAATATCGCGGTGGAAACAACGACCAGCAAACAGGCAGACGACAGTGTTATTCGCATCATTTCGATCCTTTCAATGGGATTTATTTCTCCTATGTTAAGGCATTCCCATGGTCGCATCAAACGCGGCGGAAGGCCCGACTGACTAAATGAAGTTGATTGATATAATTGGTTGTCGTGTCAGAAACTCAATATCTAGTTTTGAAAGTTTGAACGCCATTTCAACGGACGATAGCCATGAACCAAGACGCTTTTCGTACAAATATCCTTGAACTCATCCGCCGCACGAGCGCGTTTTTGCCCTCGGAATTCGAGCAAGTGATTTCACTGAACCGCACGCTGGAGAGTGCCGGTTCGAAAGCCGAATTCGCCCTGGAACTCGTCAAGCAGAACATCGGCATCGCCAAAGCCAAGTCGCTGCCGCTGTGCCAGGACACGGGCACGATCAATTTCTATATCGAGACGCCGAAAGATGTCGATCAAATCGAACTGGCCGAACTGTGCCGAGAAGCCGTGGTCGAGGCGACCGAAGTTGGCTACTTGAGGCAAAATTCCGTCGACAGCATCACCGGCAAAAACACCGGCAACAACCTCGGCGCTGGCAGTCCTGTATTTCACTGGGAGCAAACCGCCGAGCGGCACATCGACGTGCGTTTGATTCTTAAAGGCGGCGGTTGCGAGAACATGAGTGCCCAATACAGTTTGCCGGCCGTCGTGCAAGGCAAACGCGTCGACCGATCGGTCGACGGCGTCCGTGCCTGCATCCTCGACGCAGTGTGGAATGCTCAAGGCAAAGGCTGCGGTCCTGGTTTCCTTGGCGTCGCCATCGGTGGCGACCGCGCCAGCGGCTATGAGCATGCCAAGAAACAACTGCTCCGTTCGCTGGACCACACCAACGACGATCCGAAGTTGGCCGAACTCGAAAACCAAATCATGCAACAGGCCAACTCATTGGACATCGGTCCGATGGGTTTCAGTGGCAAATACACTGTCGGCTGCTGCAAAGTCGGCGCGATCAACCGTTTGCCCGCGTCGTTCTTTGTCTCGATCGCCTACATGTGCTGGGCCTATCGCCGCCGCGGCGTGATCTTGGACACCCAAGGCGAAGTCGAACGCTGGCTCTATCAAGCCGAGGACGAATTCACTGAAGAAGCTCCGCCGGTCGAACTCGACATCCCAGCGGGCGAAGTGGTCCGCCTGACAACGCCAATCACCGAAGAAGACGTGCGAGGTCTTAAGGCAGGCGACGTCGTCCTGATCAGCGGCGTGGTCAACACCGCCCGCGACGCCGTGCACAAATACTTGTTCGACGGCAACGACCTGGCGAGCATTCACAACAGCGTCATCTATCACTGCGGCCCGGTCGTGATCAAAGACGGCGACGAACACAAAGTCGTCGCCGCCGGCCCAACCACATCGATCCGCGAAGAGCCCTATCAAGCCGACATCATCAAGCGATTCGGCATCAAGGCCGTTATGGGCAAAGGCGGCATGGGCGAAAAGACTCGACAAGCGTGCGAAGAACACGGATGTGTCTATCTGCATGGCATTGGCGGTGCGGCACAAGTTTACGCATCCTGCGTCGAAAGAGTGCTCAGTGTTTCTCTTGAAGAATTCGGCAGCCCGGAAGCCGTTTGGGAATTGCAAGTTGAAGATCTGCCTGCCGTCGTGACAATTGATGCTCACGGTCGAAGTTTGCACCAGGAAGTGTCGCAACACTCACAGGAATTGTTGACTTCAATTCTGTAGGATGAGAACGTTCACAATTCGATTTTTGTTCGTGCTGATTTTTGCAATCAGCTTGTTGCTGGCCCTCGTGCTGGAACCAGCCCGCCAACAACGTCGAAAACTTTTTGAAATTTTTGAGCTAACAACGGACGCTTGGAGCCCACTTTGGATCGAATACAGAGGCAATGACCGATTTAGGCGACCGGCGGATGAGAATTTACCCGAATTCGTATTGTCGTAGTCGCGT
>CAYFJO010000049.1:0-39850 GCA_964343305.1 uncultured Pirellulaceae bacterium
TCAATACCCACTAAGGATGGAACGCGCGGCGCCGCCCATCCGCATACGTTGGCCGCATCTAGTTCTATGAATCGATACTCGGCCAAACTGCTCTTTCAGTTCCGCGTTGACGACGGCACGCAAGAAGAAAGCCGCCTCTGCGAAGAACGTATCATCACGTACTCCTCTGAATCCGGCGACGGTGCATTACAGCTCGCCAAACAGAAGGGTGCCGATTCCGCGCATAACTACCTTAACGATGAGGGGCACACCGTCTATTTCGAGTTCGTTGGCGTACTCGACCTGCTTGAATTGGGCCTTGAGTGTGATCCCGAAGACGTTTGGTACGACATCATCGAACGCGATTTACCGCTGCATGTACCTAATGAGTCTCACCTGAATGCTACCCGTAGCGGGCGGCCAACTATTTAGGATTTGAAGTCAGCGAGAAGAAGACTTGGACATTGTTTTGCGTGTTCCCGAGCCTGACTTCAAATCCGTGTTCAAGGCGAGACGCTTCGTGGCAATACGGCTAGATGAATTCGACGCCGGATCAGTGCCTCGCGCAACCGGGGAAAGACAAGTCGAACGAGATAATCGCGTTCGGACTGCGGGATCTCGGCGGACAGCACGATCGGAGCGATCGTGATGCAGATCCGGCCAGATCGACAGCGAACGAAACAGTTGACTCTTACTGTGATATTATGGAGTTCACGAGTCCTCGATACACAACCGATCCCCCAAAACGTGCCACACGAGCGTTTGGAGAAAACCATGATGAAGCGTTGTTCTTTTGTTGCATTTGTGGTGTTCGTAAGCTTTTTGCCATTGCCGTTGATTGCTGACGAGCGGCCAAACATTGTGTTTGTCTACACTGACGATCAGGCACCCACGGCAATCGGTATTCACAATGAGGAGTTGAAAACACCTCACATGGACCGATTAATTCGTGAAGGAGCGCGGTTGGCGAACTCGTTTGTCACGACGCCCGTCTGCAGCCCTTCACGAGCCAGTTTGATGTCGAGTCGCTACGGGACTGAATTGGGAATCACCGACTGGATCAATCCGCGACGAGAGGCGGATCACGGGCTCGACCCAAAGATCGTGACGTGGCCGGAATTGCTCTCTGATGCCGGTTACACGAATGGGCTGGTTGGAAAATGGCATCTTGGTACTGCCGATCGTTTCCATCCCACACGAATGGGCTTCCAATATTTCATGGGAATTCGCAGCGGCGGAACCTCACCCAAGAACCCGACACTGGAAATCGACGGACAGACGCGAAAAGTCGAGGGGTTTACGCCAGACATTCTGACTAACCACGCGATCGACTTCATCCGACGAAATCGAAAAGGACCGTTTCTACTTTGTCTACACTTCCGCGCTCCGCATGCTGCCTGGTTGCCAGTGCGAGATGAGGATTGGGCGCCGTACGACAAACTCAATCCAAAGATTCCCAATCCTGACTTTCCACATCTTGATGTCGCCAAGGTCAAGCGAATGACGCGAGAGTATTATGCCAGTGTGGCAAGTGTCGATCGCAATCTCGGTCGATTGTTAGATTTACTTGATGAGTTGAAGTTGACAGACAACACGGTGGTGATCTTCACAAGTGACCATGGCTATAACCTGGGGCACAATGGCGTCTGGTATAAGGGAAACGCACAATGGCAACTGACCAAACTGCCCCCGCAAAAATGGCCGTTCATCGGACCAAAGCAGCGGCCCAATTTGTACGACCAATCTCTTCGCGTCCCGACCGCGGTTCGTTGGCCCAACGTGATTAAACCTGGAGGCGTTATTACTGAAACGATCAGCAATCTTGACTGGTTTCCGACTCTTCTTGCGATGGCCAATGTTAAAGTACCCGACGGTCTTGTGCTTCGAGGTCATAACTTTCTGCCGTTGCTGTGCGGCGAGACGGTTACTTGGGAGAATGATCTGTACGCCGAATACAGTATGAAGCACGGAGCACAGACGCACATGCGTGCCTGGCGTACGCCAAAATGGAAACTCATGCTCGACTTTCTCAACAAAGGCCGGGCTGAGTTATACAACTTGGAGACGGACTCGGCTGAAACTAACAATCTGTTCGACTCCGATGATCCTGAAGCTCAGCGGATGAAGAAGTTGTTGACAAACCGCATTACGCAGCGGATGCGTGAGATTGGCGATACGGCACACATTGCGAAGTAGTTATCGAGTCATTTTGAAGGAGCAGAACAATGGGGACGTGCGAACAAAGTAAGCGTAGGTCACGTTGTGCGTGACGGATTGGTTTTCCATCACGATCGACGCATCGAATTCTCGGAATCCTTGTGTTCTTAAACCTCGACTGCGGCACGCAGAGCATGCCCTACGTTTGGCTGCTTTGAGTGGCATGGGTGTTGATTTGTGTGCCATTCGTTCTGCCAGTGCATTTTGCTGCTCCTTCTTCCTCTTCATCGCAAACCTTCTTCTTTTCTGATCGGGCACTGGCCGGGCCAATGGCACACGGCGACGAGGGGCGAGGGAAATGACGAAATACCCAATGACGAAAGAAATCCGAAGCACGAAATCCTAGACAAATCCAAAATCCGAATGACCAAATTGCAAAACAACCAGACGACGGTTTCGGATATTCGATTTTTGTCATTTGGATCTGCTTCGAATTTCAGATTTCAACTTTGGTGCTTCTGCAACTACGCCAACGGCGCTGAACATCACGGCCCAGACAAGCGGCCCCATTGCATTGGCCGAAAACAGCGACAAAGTGACGATTGATGTCGAGAGTCATCGAATTGATGTCGACCTCACGGACGAGCAACTCGCAGGGCGACGCGAGAAATGGCCCGCACCGCCTTACAATTCAACATGGGGACCGCTTTTCAAGTACATTAAGAGTGTGAAATCTGCGTCCGAAGGCTGCGTGACCGACGAGTGAAGTAAGAACAAGCGTTGCCTGATTCGATCAATTCGCGTACCCTTCCCTGTGCAAACTGTGTGAAGCATCACAGACCCCACCGGCGCACCCGCGTCTAATTCTCTGACAATCAGCCTGCCCATCCTTTCCCTACAAGGAATTCCCTAATGAAACCGTCCACATGGATTCTCGGATTGACGACTGTCTGCGTCCTTGCGGCGATCGTTGTCACCTCTCTCGTCAACGTGTCGGCCGCGCCCAAAAGCTCGGAGGCCGAGACCGATCCGAAATCGATCGTGCAAGCCATGTCCGATTATTTGAACAAGGCAAAGTCAACGCGGACCAAGGTGAACTTGCACGCCACTTTCAAAAACGTTCCTTCGGCGGAAGAGCAGAAATCGACCGTCGAAATTCGATTCGAGCAGCCCAACCGATTTGTGTTACACAATCACAGCGACTCGTCCATCTCCATGTATAGCGATGGCAAAGAAGTGGTCACCTACGTTCCTGAATTGAAGAGATATACGGTGGACAAAGCTCCCAGCGCGACCAGCGAGATTCAGGGCTTTGTGGACAGCCCGTTCGCCTTTGGCATGCCGGGCATTGATCACGTCAAGCAAGTGTTTGAAAATGTCGATTCAACGAAGTACGTAGGCGAAGAAAAGGTGGGCAAAGTGAATTGCCACCACGTTCGGATCGACAAAGGCGATCAATGGGATTTCTGGATTGAGTCTGGCAGCCGTCCCAAGGTACACAAACTACGCATCACTCAATCGCTCGCCGATCAAGGAGTGCCCGACGGTCTGGTTTTGGTGAACATCACGCTGACTGACTGGGCGATTGACTACAAACCCAAGGATGCGGATTTTGCCTTCTCGCCGACAAAGGATGACGAAAAAGTCGATTCGTTGTTCCCGGAACCTGGGCGTCCCCATGATCTGCTTGGTAAAGCGGCCCCGGCGCTGAAGCTTGACCTGCTTGCCGGCGGCAAAATGGACCTGAAGAACCACAAAGACAAAGAAGTGGTCATTCTCGATTTCTGGGCCACGTGGTGCGGGCCGTGTGTACGAGCATTGCCGACGATCTCGAAAGTCGCGGGTGACTTCAAAAAACGCGGGGTGGCGTTTTACGCCATCAATCTCCAGGAGATGCCCGAAGATGTCACAAGCTTCTTGAAATCGCAAGGTCTGGATCTCCCCGTCGCACTCGATCGGTCGGGTGCCGCGGCGCAGGCCTACTACGCTAGTGCGATTCCACAGACTGTGATCATCGGCAAGGACGGCACGGTGCAGGCAGTGCATGTTGGCCTGCTGCCGAATCTGGAAGAGCAATTGAGCGACGAATTAGAGACGTTGGTCAGCGGCAAGTCGCTCGTTGAATAGAGCGGCAACCATCAGCGATCAGTTCCGTCCTATAAAGCTGAGTGCTGATCGCTAAAAGCTAAGACGCTAAGTCACCAACCCCTTTGTCACCAACATAAACACGTCCTCAAGCGTCGGCTCTCTCTCGCCAAAGCTGCGGATGCCGACTTGCTGGTGGATCAACTGGTTGAGCAATTCGCTGACGCCGTTGTCGTCCGTTTCCAGTTCGATCACAGCCGAGTGGTCTTCGATTTGGACGTCTCGCGTATACGGCGAGCTGCGGATGACGGACAGGCCAACTTCCATGTTGTCCGTAAACCGCACATCAATCATGCGATTGCCACGAATCCGTTGATAGACTTCTTGAATTGGCCCCGACATCAAAAGTTGTCCGCGTTCAATGATCCCGATCGAGGTACAACAGTCGGCCAGCTCGGTCAGAATGTGGCTGGAAATCAAAATTGTCTTTCCCATCCGGCGCAGTTCTTTCAATAACGCTTTGACTTCGATGCGGGCACGCGGATCAAGGCCGCTGGCCGGTTCGTCAAGAATCAACACCGGCGGATCGTGAACCAGTGTTTTGGCCAGGCACAGCCGCTGTTTCATCCCGCGCGACAGGCCGTTGACGAAGTCGTCGCGTTTGTGCGTCAGGTCCAAAAGTTCGAGGACGTCGACGATCACTTGCTTCCGCTTGGAGCGGCTGATGCGATAGGCGACGGCAAAGAAGTCGAGAAACTCCCAAACCTTCATCCCGTCATAGACGCCAAAATTGTCCGGCATATAACCGACGCTGCGGCGGACATTCATCGGATCGCGCGTGACACTGAAGCCGTTGACAATGCCTTCGCCACGGCTGGCTTTGAGCAACGTTGCCAGGAAGCGAATGGATGTGCTTTTGCCGGCTCCATTCGGGCCGATAAAACCAAACACCTCACCCGCATTGATTTGCAGGTTCAATCGCTCCACCGCGGTGAAGTCGCCATAGTCTTTGCCAAAGTCGATGAGTTCAATCATGATTTTACTTTACGGCTGCTGCACTCCTTCACCCTCGAACAGATCCAGCTCTTCATCGGGTTCTTCCCAATAGTCGCTCTTCGTGTTGGTGTCCGAGCCAGGTGACGGCAACTTGCCCGGCCGCAGATGAGCCACCACGAATGTCCGCAGCGTGACTTGCGAGGCAGCCGGTGTGATTTTTACGCCGCCAATGTCTTTGTCGGTCCAACCAATCAAGCGAACCTCGCCTGTGGCCAGGCGCAACTTCTGAGTCGCCAGTTTGATCAGACGGCTCACGTTGACTTCGCCGTCCGGCACATCGCCCGTGTCTGGGTTGTCGTCGACGGTTTTCGTTACATCCGATTGCTCCCACTCTGGCAAGTAAATGCCGCTTTGAGCAACGGACTTGAATCGGAGCTGTGCGGATGTCTTTTGCGCAGGAAGTTCACCGATCCAAGCCGCTTCGTATTCACCGGAGTCCGTGCGGCGAATGATGCCCACGCCCTGAAGCCCAAGCTGTGTTGTGTTGTCGACTTGAAACCCCTGCGTTTCGCCGCCAGTCAATTTCAAAGCACCGCCCATGGCGTACATCTGTTCAGAATGCACGTGGCCGATGTCGTTGGATTGAACCTTAAATCCTTTGAAGCTGACGTTCTTTTCACGGCGGAACGACACCGTGCTGACCGAACTGTCGCGCGATGGCCGGTTGTGAGGCGAGAACGGCTGTGCCACAGCGGATTTGTCGGCAAACTCGAAGTCGTAGAAAGTTGACAACGAGGTGTACAACGCGGTGTAACGAGTCAGGTGTCCGCGTTGGTGGCCACCGTACATTTCCAATACCGCGATCTCCGTGCGACTGCGAGCGAAACCGATGTCGAGCTGCGCGTAGTGAATCACGCCCATCGCGCCGGCAATGGCGATCAACGGAGCGGCCACCCATGCCCATTCGACACGGCCGATCAACCAGAAGAATCCCCAGTTGATCGGGACGAGCACCACGATGTAAACCAGCAACGCTCGCAGGACAAAACTCGACTCAGGCACGGAAATGCCGGCTGCTTCGTTGAGCGAAGTGCGCGCCGCCGCCGCCGCGCCGCCCGAATCGTTCCAACCGCCGACGCCGGAATAAGGATCGCTTTCGAATCCACCATAGTGCCAGGTATCGCGGACGGTTAAGTTTGGATCATCGGGCGGAGGGGTGTTGACATCAATCGCGCCTCCGTATGGCAGGTTGTTGGGAATATATCCCTGAGGACGTTGTTGATTCTGCACAGGCCGAATTCTGCCCATATCTCGCGAAAAATAGCGCAGCGTCGTCAGCAACCGCGGATCCTTCCTGCGACTGCCGTAGCCCAGGAAATCGAGTTGAGGCATGAGCGTTTCGTCTGAAACACCATACTCCCGGGAAGGCCTGCGCAACAACACCGCGTTGAAGAAGTTATCGAAGTTGCCCCGCGTCGTGCCCCAATTCACGATCGGCTCGTCCGACAGATTAAATGCTGTGACGACGATGCGACCACGGCCAATGCGTCGTTCGACGACCATTGGCTTGGGCTCGTTGTCGCCCGATTCGATCAAAACGACGGAATCTTCGTGCGGTGCCAGATCAACGCCCAGCAAAGGCCGCTCGTCGCTAACTTTCATTGGCTGCTTTTGCTGCTTCTTTTGTTCATACACCGTCCATGAATCGCTCATGTTTTTGAACGCGACCGATTTCAGCTTGACGGATTCGGTGGCGGTTGCTGGCAGATAGTCATCCAGAAAGCTGCCGCGCAGCGTGTCGAGCGAATTCGGACCGCTGACGATCAACTGGCCGCCCCAATGCAGCCAGTCAAGCAGCGCTTGTTGCTGATCGGGATTGACGCGATTTGGAATCAGGCCGTCCCACAGGATGTAGGCCATGGCCGTCCAAGTCAGTGGATGGGATGGCACGGGGACTCGCTTCTTGATTTCCGGCAACATGACGCGGTAGTACAGCAAACGGTCGGCATCATCATCATTTCCCGGAGGGGCCGAAATCGAATCGAGATTCTTAAGGAACATGTACTTCTTTTCATTCGCGGCCAGCACGAGAAAGAAATGCTGGTAGCCCTTCATGCCAGTTGTGGGCTGCGGCGTTCCGGCGGGTCCGCGACCGCTGCGTCGATCATGCAGTTGGCTGTGCAACGAAACGTTTTTACCTTCGCGCCCCATGCTAGGAGGAATGAAGTAGATCATTTCGAAGTTCATGATCTGGCCCTTGGGCAACGAGGCTGGCCGCGTCATTTTCATTTGGAAATTTGTATTCTCGACATTGATCGGTCGTTGATACTTATCCACTGCCTGCGAACTGATTTCTGCCAGAAAATCTTCGTGGTTGGCCCGCATCCGTTGACTGCCCGTGTGCCAATGGCCGTACTTCACAAAATTCAAGGTCGTGTCTTCATCCGTCGGTTGAACACGCAAGCGCCCCAATTCGAATCGTGGCTTCTTGCGTTCCTTTTTCTTTTTTTCTTCTTCTTCCTTTTTCCTTTTTTCTTCTTCCGCTCTCTTCTTGGCCGCGGCGGGGTCGTCCTTGGAACAGCCGCCGCATCCGGGCATCAGCAGCAGCGGAAGCATGGCCAACAGAACGATCGTCATGCGAAAAGAAAATCGCCGGCAGCGTTGGTCTGTGGAAGCTGATGTCATCGATCACCTGATCAGTTGCGAATTCTGCTGACGTGAGATAGGATGATTCATTCGTTGAATGGCACGCCGAAGGCGACTTGGCGACGGAAACAAAACACAGTCGCCTTCGGCTTGCCGTTGAACGAAGGGCGCTCAATTCCCTAAGCTAGTTTAAGAGTTTGGCAAGGATGTGTGAAGTATTTGGCACATCAATCGGTGGCACATGATATGGCTGAGCGAGAATCGTTTTCGACCAAACTGGACGGCGGCACGCTGACGGTGCGTTTCCTGGTGAATTCGTTGGTCTTTCCCGATCAAATTCGGCCGCTCGAGGAAGACATCAAGGCGCCACCAGGGGATGCGAGCGTGAACCAGGTGGTTTTGGACTGCACTGGTGTCGACCACATATCGAGTTCGATTTGGGGAGAAATGATACGCTTGAGTCACGCTTTCAAAGAGCAGGGAGGCAAACTTCGCATCACTTCCATGGGCCAACACGTGCAAGAAGCGTTTGATGTGATGAATCTGGGCGAAGTTCTGGAGACCTGAGCCGACAGCGTATTCTGGGGGGCTTTGCGCGTGCACGCGGCGCAAGCGAGCGTTACACACACATCGGCGTGTACGCAGCGTTCTCGTCCAGCGATCGTGTGAACTCGCGCACATCAACATCGTCCACCGACGCGATTTCTACGTCGGGATGAATCGCCAGATCAATTTCGGCCAGCGACGGATCTTGAATCTCTTCGCCACTCGCCGTTCGAATGCCTTGGACTTTGGGCCGCACGGGCGATCTCGAGTTGAAGTCCACCACGGCCGCTTCCGTGCCGTCGGACAGCGTCACAAGTTGGCCGATCGGAAACGGCGGGACAATCTGTGTGAACGCACGCAACACGGTCGGGTCAAAGAAATGGTTGCAACACGTATGCATCTCGTGCAGCACTTGAATCGTCGGCTTCGCGTGACTGTAACACCTCGCGGTGGTTGCCGCATCAAAGACGTCGCACACCGTCGCAATTCGACAAACAACTGGGATTTGTCTTCCATGCAAGGCCGGCAACTCCTCACCCGTCTGACGGTCGACTCGAGTTGGATAGCCGTCACCTTCGTATCGCTGGTGGTGATTCAACACGATTTGCGCAGCAACCGCCGGCACGCTGCCTTTGAGCATTTCGTAACCATAAACAGGGTGTCGTTTCATTTCGGCATACTCATCGTCGGTCAACTTGTCGGGCTTGTTCAAAATCTCTGGCGGCACCAACATCTTGCCGATGTCGTGCAACAGGCAGCCGAGTCCCAGTTCCTTGAGATCTTTCGCGTCACGAGCCGTTTTGCTGCGTCGTTCTTCGATCAAGTATTGTTCCAATTGCATGCCGAGCATCAGCGACAAATAGCAAACGTTCGTTGAGTGGGACATCAACACGTTGTCGAACGCGTCCAGTTTTTGCAGCAGGATGTTGCCGCGACGGCTTTGCTTCATGAAATCGAACAGGCCGGTAATCGATGTTTGAAACATACTCAAATCAATCTGAGCGGCGGTGTCGTCCATGATCGTTTCAAAATTGCGTCGAACGTGCCAATAGACTTCGCGCTGCCGGTCGCCCAGCCCTTCTTCGATCACATCTTCCAGAAACTCAAGTTTCGGATAACGCACCCAGACTTCGAGAATCCCCAGCTTTTCGAGGCGCGATACCATCGTCGGCGAAATCTCGCGATCCCGCTGCAAGAGATATCGGAACGGATCGTTCGGCTGAGGAATCGGCCGAGCGAGGACCATGCCGGGTTCGATTTTGTGAATGGGTACGCGAAGCATGTTGTGATTTCCCCGGCGTTGGCTTCCTGCCGCCACTGGGTTTGATAGATGTGGTGGCCGCAAGCCACCTCCACAGAAAACTCTAGCTTCGGACGCTGACAGACACGCGATTGGCGTGAGAAACGTGGGTAGAAGCGGGCCCGCTCAATTCCGATTGTGCCGGTTCTTCAGACGTTGATAATCGTCCGGCGTGTCGACGTCATCGAGGATTCCCTGATCGCCACACTCAATCAGTCGAACGGGATGCCGGTCCAGCAGTGCGTTGACACCTTCCAACTCGTCCAACGCATGAACTTCATCCGCCATCGGCCACGGAAAGAGGACTGGATGGCCGCGTTGTCCATCGTTGGCGGCAACCAAAATCGATCGCGGATCGTCAAGCTGTTCGTCCAGCAATCGGTTAATCACACGAGGCGATAAGCTCGGCATATCGGCCGGTGCCAACAGCCAAGCGTCGTGCGACGCCGGATGATAGTTTTGCGCAACATGCTTTAGTCCCAATGAAACGGACGCTTTCATCTCGTCCGGTGGAACATCGGGTGTCACAAGATCGATGTCCTGCCCGCCGAGAACATCTGCCAGCTCGACATCATCCGAGCGTGCGACAACCACGATCCGCGTGACGCGACTTCCTCGCCACACACGGATCACGTGTTCGATCAACGTCGAATCTTGCCAACGCATGAGCAGTTTTGCCTGTCCCATGCGTTGACTGCGACCGGCGGCGGGAATGATAGCAAAGTGAGGCACGGCTTTCCTTTTGGGGTGACATTGCTAATTCTATTGGCCAGTTAGTAATGTCCGCATACGTCGTTTAACGCCGAGCCGGCAGGCGACGGCACACGAATAGCCGTCGCCTGCCGGCTCGGCGTTAAACGAGGACATTTTCTACTGGCCGCGGCATATTGGCCAGTGCGACGGCATGATAGCTAGCAAGGAATTCGTTCAGAATTCCGCTTCTTTTGACGCCGGTCACTCCCTATAATTCGTCGTGGAAAATCTTTGGGCAGAATTTCAATCCTTTTATGCGAGCCGTTGCATGTTTGCTGCTTTCATTCGAACGTCACTCTGCCTTAGCCTCGTCGTCCTCGCGGGATGCCAAACAGTTCCCAGTTATTCGTGGGCGCACCCTGGGACACATGAACTTCAGCAAACTCGGGCCATGCTTCACGATCCGTATCCCGATACGAATGCCGCCCCAGAAATGACGGGTGTCCGCCCGCACGATTATCAAAAGCCCACTGCCGAACCCGTGAAGAATCAACCGTACGGCAGCACTCAATGGTTTCCGTACTAGCGGCTACTACTTCGCCAACTCAAGCAACACTTCAATACCGCGTTCGATCACGCGATCATCGGCTGCATAAGAAAGTCGAAAGTGCGTATCTTGATGGCTAAAGATATTGCCGGGAATAATTAGCAAGTTGTTCTCGATGGCCTTGGTCACAAACTCGCCGCCCGTTCCCCAGGGCGCTTTGGGAAACGCATAAAACGCGCCACCAGGTCGAGCAATTTCATAAGCATCAGACAAGCCATCCACGAGCAGATCGCGTTTGCGGCGATAGTCGTTGATGTGTCCCGTGACTTCAACATCCATGGCAACCGCACCCGCCCATTGAACCGGCTGCGGCGCACAAACGAACGAGTACTGTTGCAGCTTGATCATCGCCTCGATCACTTCCGGAGGACCATGGACGTAGGCCAATCGCCAGCCGGTCATCGCGTGGCTTTTTGAAAAACCGTCAATGACAATCGCCTCCGTGTTGAACTGTGCTGGGGAAACAAACGGCTCGTCATAACAGAACTCGCTGTAGATTTCGTCGGAAACCAATGCCACGCCGCGTTCCGCGGCAAGCTCCGCCACACCGCGGATCTCTTGTTCGCTCAATACGACACCGGTTGGATTCGCCGGGCTGTTGAGCATGATCAACTTCGTTCCCGGAGTAATCGCGTCGGCAAGCTTGTTTAAGTCGATGTGAAAATCCGGATACGTGTTGATCAAAACGGGCTCGCCACCAACCAGTCGTGTCAGTGGCTCGTACATCACGAAGAACGGATCGAAGATGATCACTTCGTCGCCAGGGTTGACGAGCGACAGCAGCGACAACACCAGCCCGCCACTCGTGCCCGAACAAACAAAAACACTACGCACACCGCTGCCGTATCTTTCGTCAATTTCGGCCTGCAATTTGTCACGCAACACTGGCATGCCCTGTGTCAGCGCGTACCCGTTCTTACCCGACTGAATCGCATCGACACAAGCGTCGCGTACTTCTTCCGGCACATCAAAGTCCGGCTGGCCAATCGAAAGATTGATTGGATCTTCGAGTTGGCTCGCCAGATCAAAAACCTTGCGAATTCCGCTGCTGTCAAAAGCATTTGTACGATCGGCAATCCAACTGTTCGACATGATTTCTCTCAAATGTTTGAATCGGTCAGTTCCACCGAGTATCCACGACATCCTTCACCGCGACAAGGTAGTGGTCGCGAACCCAACGCCACCGTTTCGTGTCACAGCAACATCGACAACCAACCGATTCAACTTCAACCAACAGGAGAACACCATGCCTTGCCATTGCCAAAAAAGGAAAGCCGTCCGGCATCCCGTCCCAATGTTCATCCCGAGCTACCAGCCATGTCTCGAAAAAAGAGAAATCGCAGCACAAATCAAGATCCTGAATTAGCCAGGAGCCGCTTGAATGCGCACCTCAAGAAGTTAGGAATCGAGTCGATTCCAGAATACAAGAATTGGTGCCGCGACCATGGATTTAGCACCAGCCTGAACAAGACCTGGGAACAGCACAATCGCGAACATCTCGTCATTCTCCGACAAACGGCCGACATTCGTCGCGCCCAAGCTCGACGCGAGCAACGAAACCCTCACGAAACGATTCAGCAAATCTTCGCGGGGCAAATGGACGGTGCTAACTTTCATCAGCCGCACCTTCAAGCCGTCTGTCGCGCATATAAGCACGTCAAGTCAAACCGGCTGGCCAAACAAGCGCTGCTCCGCTTGTTGCTTCACGTCCAGCCAAGCACAAATCTAATCAACCGTCGTCGCGCGATAGGACAGGCCGAATCGCAATTCGGCAATACTTTCGTCGACGGTTTGACAGCTCTGGCTTTCCGTTGGCCAAAGTGGATTCGGGACGTGGAACAGTGGAAGCCACGAACCCACAACGATCGGCGGCAGTTTACATCGCTGGCCAGGCATTTGATCGCGGAGTATGACGTGCCGGAATTCATGGACGCGGTATGGTTCAAGGGAACGTCGAAGGAAGGCGTCAAACAACAGAATTGGTTCATCCACATTGCTCAAGGCCGCAACATTCGTACCGCGGCCAAGCTGCCCATCCCGCTCACCAAGCGCATGGCCCACCATCTCCTGCAAGCACCGAGCAATTTCAGCGTCGAAGCCGCGATTCGCTGGGGACAAATTCACGGCCTTGGCGGTGACGCCCGTCTTGCCCACGCAATTTGCGAAACACGGCTGTGCGAAAGTTTTGACCACGACGACTTCTGGCAAACGGTACTTCGATTCTTGATCGACACGCCCATGCTTGACACGGTCCACATCGCCCCCATGATCGACTATCTGCATCATCAACGGTTCGTCGGCCGTGAGATGTTTGTTGCACCGGGCGTGATCGAAGATTGTCCACCCGAGCAGCCCAATCTTTGCATGAAAGGCCGCAATCCCCAGACGCTGCTGCGTCAAGTTCGCCAGTGGCATCAACGATTGGGAATGCGAAAATCACCAAATACGAGTTGGGCCCCCTCCGGGATCGGCGCCTTTGAATTCGTCGAGGGCAACAAATCATCAACCAACATGAAACGCTGGACCATTCGAGAATTGCTCTCCAGCGAAGAGCTAAGAGAAGAAGGCCGCAAGATGAGGCACTGTGTCGCCAGTTATTCCGGATCATGCGCTCGTCACATGACATCGATTTGGACTTTAGAAATGGAAACGTACGCTGGAACTGAAAAACTCTTGACCATCGAAGTCCGTCCCAGAGCCAAGCAGATTTGCCAAGCCCGTGGTAAGTGCAACGAGCGACCATCACAAAAGACGCGAGCCATCATGAGCCGCTGGGCATCGCTACAAGGGCTGTCGATCGCGAGCTACGTTTAATGGGTTCGCCGGCGCGGGTTCTTCAACAGGCTAAACTCTTCGTCTTCGATCATGTGGCAGGCGTCGTCGCTCGCAATCGCCTTGATCCGCCGTTTGATGTTGCGCCGAATCGCGCGGTGATATCCGACTGAAGCGGCAAACAATGTCAACAAGTCCATAAACCGATTGTCGCTGGCCAGTGTTGGCTCATAAATATAGAGATGCGAATCGCTACCAATCGTCAGCAACTTGCCATCGATAAACCCGATCTGTTTCCCTTGCGCTTCGACGATGAAGTCGCGCCCGAGCGAAAACCATTTGCGTTTGATTTCGATGTACCACATCCGCTCGTGCTTCTCGTCGAAGTAGCTGAACGTGAACACAGCCGGGATGCGAAACGTGCGATGGTTCTGATTGATCCACGTCACATAGTCGTAGCCCGACAGATTGAGCGCGAAACTCAACATCGGATGCTTCGTGCCCAGCGAGTTGTGGATCTCGTGCGAAGTCATTTCTTCGATCGTGCCGATCCAGCGGATGTTCTGGCCCGTCGTCCTGAACAGTTTCAACACGAGCCGGCTCTTGTCGACGTCGCCGGCGTCCATGTTCATGGTTTCGTCGCGAGCGACTTCGCTGTCAAGAAACAGCTTCTGGTCTTTGCTTAACCGGCCATTCTTCTTGATCTCGCGCCGAATCTGTTCTTTGCGTTTTTTCTTCAGCGTGTTCAGCGCCCGCTTGCGATCTTTTTCACTGGGCTTCCAGATATCCGTCCGCACGCCAACCAGGTGCGTCTTTTCCCAACCCTTCGACTTCGCGCCTCGGTCAGACGCCGTGCCACAAGTGTCCATGTTCGCCCCGAACTGACGATCCTCGGCCGTTCGCAGCTTTTGGACGATGTCCACATTCGTCGGATGCAAACCGGGCACGCCCCACATGTCGACATATCGATTCGCGGCCGCCGACGGTTCCGTGTGCTGTTTTTTTCTCGTCCGCCCGCCTGATTGTTCGAGGAGTTCCGTTGCCATATCCTGGGCCTTATGTGAGGAGTGTAGTCTGGGGTCTCCGAAACCGGACGGAGCGTGCCTCGGAGAGTCACGCCTACAATAAAGATCGGCAAACTCGATTTCTTTTGTTTAACCGTAAGATTCAAATGCCCACTGATACCACTGCCATCCCACGTTTGATCACCCGCGACCATTTTTTCGATGTCCCGCTGAACCATGCCAATGCTAGCGACGGCCAAATCAAGGTCTTCGCTCGCGAAGTGGTCGACCGAAAAAAAGCAAACGACAACTTACCGTGGTTCGTCTTCTTCCAAGGCGGCCCCGGATTTGGATCTCCACGGCCGATGGATGACAGCGGCTGGCTCAAGCGCGTTTTGCAGGATTACCGCGTCTTGCTGCTCGATGATCGAGGCACCGGCCGCAGTACACCCGTGAATTACCAAAGCCTCGCCAAGCTCTCAACGCCCCAAGACCAGGCCGACTACCTAAAACACTTCCGAGCCGATTCGATCGTTCGCGACGCCGAGTTGATTCGCAAGCAACTGCTTGGCCCGAACGAAAAATGGACGATCTACGGCCAAAGCTACGGCGGCTGGTGCAACACAACGTATTTGTCGATCGCCCCCGAATCACTTGCGGCGGTTCTCTACACTGGCGGTCTCGCGCCGATCAAGCGGCACATCGACGAGGTTTATCGCGCGACCTACAAACTGGTCGAAACAAAAAACAATCGCTTTTACAATCGCTATCCCGAAGACGAACCGCGCATTCGCGACATCGTCGACTTCATCGCCGCCAACGACGTTGTCTTGCCCTGTGGCGACCCGCTCACGCCGCACCGCTTTCAACAAATCGGCCTCGGCTTCTATCGCAGCACGTTCTATGAAACGCTCCACTACATGCTCGAAGAAGCGTTCATCGATGGCGCGCATGGCCGCGAGTTGGGTTTAAAATTCCTGCGTGACTTCGAAAGTCAATTCACTTTCGAAACCAATCCAATTTTCTGCCTGCTGCACGAAGCGATCTACACCGAAGGCCCTGCCACTAACTGGTCGGCCCACCGAATCCGCGACGAGTACCCTCAATTTCACGCCGCAAACGATGGCCGCGTCCTGTTAACGGGCGAAATGATTTATCCCTGGATGTTCGACGAATACAAACACCTGCGCCCTCTCAAAGACACCGTCGAAATCCTTGCTCGTCACGACAATTGGTCAAGCCTCTACGATCACGGCACACTCGCGTCGAACACCGTCCCCTGCGCCGCGGTCGTCTACTACGAAGACATGTGCGTCGCGCGAGAATTCTCCCTCGAAACCGCCGAGTCAATCGGCAACATGAAAGTCTGGATTACCAACGAGTACGAACATGACGCCAGCCGGGTCGACGGCAATCGCGTGGTGGGCCGATTGCTTGATATGATAGATGGCAGCGTCGACTTCTCGTTTTGACCTGCACGACAGTTCCGACAAGGAGACCCACAATGCCAATCAACGTCAAACTCACGTGTGGCGTCATCCTGCTTGCTGTGCTTCGTTTGCAAGTTGCATCTGCCAACGCGGCACAACCGATCTCGGACGATACAATCCGAAGCTTGCAACAAGATCTGGCCAACGCAATCGACGATGCGTTTGTCGTCGTGGATTCCAACGTGCAATTCGAACCAACGTTCCGCAATCGATATTGGCTGGCAACGATCGAGGCAAAGAAGGCGGGTAAGTTTACGTTGCAAGTGGATCTGAAACATGACGCCAAAGACATAAAGCAGGCGCGCGACGAGCAGTATAAGTTTGAGTTGACGATTGCTCAGAAAGGCACGAGTCGCCTGGTGTCGCGAACGTCCACGCGGGCTTGGTGCAGCCCGTTGGCTTGTGCTGGCGACCGGCTGGTCATTCCGGTTCGTTTCAACGCGAACGATCGCGACCATCGATTTTCCATTCGTTCGGAAAGCATTCTGAAGCAAACGACGGTGGAAGAATACTTGACCGCCAAAGACAAATACACAAAAAGAATTGACGTTAAAGCTGTTAAACTTCGAAACGGCGCGTCCGACGAACTTGAATTAATAGGCGGCCGAACCAACCGATTCTCGAATGCGTCCAAGACGGTTTGGTATCACGATCTAGAAGCAGTCTTTCGAGCAACCAAGGCGGGCAAGTGCAACGTCAAGGCATACTATGCGTGGGAAGCGGGACCGGGGCGGGCATCGGAGTTTGGCTTGGATATCCGTGGCAAAGACCAACCGGTCACCGTCACGGTCGGCTATTGGCATTTGTTCTGGAACGAGGACGGCCAGCAAAGCGAACGCGGCGCGATGACCGTGGGCGAGCGCGTGACGGCGCTCCGCGTTGGCGACACGCTGTGGTTGAGTTCACCGGAATCGCCGGGATCAAAATCGGACGGAGCTTTCGCGTTTCCAACGCTGATGATCGAAAAGCATCCGTTCGAAGTGACGAAACCAATCTTTGTTGATTCGCTACCTGATGACAAGAAAGTACTGGATTGATTGCGGCGATGCGTGGAGAATGAAGAAACAGTAGGGTGTGTGTAGCAAGCCCTTTCCGACCGGTGTGTTGCGCACGGTGAAGTTTACCGAATCGAAACGCATTGTTGGAGATAAGATTGGCTTGCGGAACACACCGTAACACACTTCGCCGTGCTGCACACAACCTACATCAATCATCCATAATGAGACGCATGAAAACCCAGAAAGGAACTTGATGACTTCGCCATATTTCAAACAGACCGCGTTCGTTGTGATTTTGTTGTCCACCCATGCCATCGCGGCGGACAAGGATGGATTCACTTCGCTTTTTGACGGCAAGACACTCGATGGATGGGAAGGCAATTTGAGGATGTTCCGTGTCAAGGGCGGTGCGATTGTGGCCGGCTCGTTGAAGGAAAGAATTCCGAACAACGAATTCCTCTGCACAACAAAGAAATATGGCAACTTTGAACTGCGATTGAAGGCCAAGCGAGTTGGCGAAGGCAAAAACGCGGGGATTCAGTTTCGCAGTGTGCGGATTCCCAATCATCATGAAATGCGCGGATATCAATGCGACATCGGAGTGATGCGAGGCCGATTGATTTGGGGCTGGCTCTACGACGAATCGCGCCGCCGCAAGTTTCTCGCCGAAGCCGACGACGAAGGACTGAAGAAAGTGTTCAAGCCCGACGACTGGAACGAGATCGTGATTCGCTGCGAAGGCCCGCGCATTCGAACCTGGGTCAATGGATTCCAAACCGTCGATTACACCGAAGCGGAAGACAACATCGAACAGACCGGCATCATCGGACTGCAGATCCACAGCGGTCCACCGGCCGAAGCGTCGTACAAAGATATTCGCATCAAGGAATTGAGTCGCTGATTCCCTTGGACCAGTGCTCCGCGTCGATGCCGAATCAGGGTCAACGAATTTCGCGTCATCGCGTACACTGAGCCAATCAACGCGACATGCTTCGCACGTAAGGAAACGACATGGCCTCGCAATCGCCGCGATTCATCTACTTTGACCTGGGCAACGTCCTGCTGCATTTCGACCACGAAGTCTCTTGCCAACAAATGGCCGCGGTGTCAGGCGTTGATCATGCGTTGGTGAATCAGGTCGTGTTCGAAAGCGATCTGCAATGGCGTTATGAACGGGGCGAGTTTTCGAGTGCGAAGTTTTTCGAAACCTTCTGCGAGCAAACCAGTCCGAAAGAAACGCCCAAGAGCGAGGATCTGCTACATGCTGCCAGTGCGATGTTTCAGTTGAACACGTGTGTGTTGCCGATCCTTGCCCATCTCAAAGCGGTGGGCAATCGAATCGGCATCCTGTCGAACACCTGCGCCGCCCATTGGAATTATGTGACGGGCCATTACCGTATAATCAACGATTTGTTTGACGTCTACGCACTCAGTTTCGAATTGAAATACATGAAGCCGGAGAATGAAATCTACACCAAGGCAGCGGACCTGGCAGGCGTCGCGCCCAGCGACATTCTCTTCATTGACGATCGTCAAGAGAACGTGGAAGCGGCACGGACCGTCGGATTAGATGCGATTCATTTTCGGGGCGCGGAGGATCTGGCTAGCGCTCTGCGTCAAAGAAGTGTGAGATGCAATTATTGACTGCCCGAGTCACAAGTGGACTGGTTCCGCGGCTGATCGAGAACCACAGCGATGGATCGCACATCGCCAAGATGGTGATTGTTGCCCCTTGACCTGTCGCGCCTGCGAATCGAGAATCGAGGGATTGGTGATTTTCTTCTCAGTTTGTGAGCCACATGTCAGTCGATTCCAAAACTCTGTCACAAGTCCCCGACGCTCGCGGGCGTTTTGGTGACTTTGGCGGACGTTATGCGCCGGAAACACTGACCCGCGCGCTGGACGAGCTGGCGGTCGAGTACGAAAAGGCCCGCAACGATCCAGCGTTCCAAGCCGAACTTGACGAGTTGCTGAGAAACTACGTCGGCCGCCCGTCGCCGCTTTATCATGCCAAGCGTCTGAGCCAACATTGCGGTGGCGCACAAATCTGGTTGAAACGAGAAGATCTCAACCACACGGGCGCTCACAAAATCAACAACACGCTTGGCCAAGCGTTGTTGACGATCCGCATGGGAAAACAGCGCGTGATCGCCGAAACTGGCGCGGGCCAACACGGCGTTGCGACGGCCACCGCCTGTGCCCGGTTCGGTCTGCCATGCGTCGTTTACATGGGCGAAGAAGACATCCGCCGTCAGGCTCCCAACGTGTACAGCATGAAACTTCTGGGTGCCGAGGTTCGTTCCGTTACGAGTGGTTCACGCACCTTGCGCGACGCCATCAACGATGCTTTTCGCGACTGGATGGCCACCGTCGAGACAACGCATTACATCATCGGATCGGTCGTCGGTCCGCATCCGTTCCCGGCAATGGTTCGCGATTTCCAATCCGTAATCGGCCGCGAAGCAAGACAACAGTCGTTTGACCAAATCGGTCGTCTGCCCGACTTGGTCGTCGCCTGCGTTGGCGGTGGAAGCAATGCCGCTGGAATGTTCTACCCGTTCATCGACGACGCGAACGTGGCCATCGTCGGTGTCGAAGCGGGCGGTCGCGGCATCACGCCCGGCGACCATGCCGCGCCATTAAGCTATGGGCAACCTGGCGTACTACACGGCAGTTTCAGCTATGTCATGCAAGATGAAGACGGCCAGACTTGCGACGTTCACTCGGCATCCGCTGGACTCGACTATCCAGGCGTCGGACCCGAACACAGTTACTGGAAAGACACTGGCCGTGTCGAATACACCAACTGCCTCGACGACGAAGCCCTGCATGCGTTCGACACATTGGCTCGCAACGAAGGCATCCTGCCCGCGCTGGAGAGTTCTCACGCGATCGCCAAAGGTATGCAACTGGCCACCGAGCGACCGAAAGACGGAGCAGTCGTCATTTGCCTGTCGGGCCGAGGTGACAAAGACGCCAACGAAATCGCACGACTGCGGAGTGATTAAGGGCCAACGGAAGAAGTGCTATCATGTTTTAGCCACGTCATCTGGCCTAGAGATTTGATGTTTTGAATTTGGTATTTGTTTGTCATTTGTGATTTGTACTAGACCGGGGCAATTGTTAATCGCCCGTTGTTAAATGTCAGCCATCGATCAAACCTTCACCGAACTTCGTGCCGCCGGACGCAAGGCGTTCATTCCGTTCGTCACGGCCGGCGATCCGGATTTGGAATTCACGCGAACAGTCGTCAAAGAACTCGGCAATCGCGGTTGCAGCATCTGCGAACTCGGCATCCCATACAGCGACCCAATCGCCGATGGTCCGGTGATCCAAGCGTCGTACACTCGCGCGCTGGACAAGGGTGTCAAACTTTCTGAGATGATGAAATTGATCGGCGAGTTATCATCCGCCGTCACCATGCCCTTGGTGACGATGGTCAGCTATGCCATCGTTTATCGTCACGGTCTGGAGCGTTACATCGCCGACGCGAAAGCGGCCGGCGTATCGGGAGCGATCATCCCGGATCTGTTGGTCGAAGAAGCCGACGAACTCTCGGCAATCTGCCGGCGCGAAGATTTTAGTCTCATTCAACTCGTCACGCCAACAACCCCGCGCGACCGCGCGATTCGAATCGCCGAGACTTCAACCGGTTTTCTTTACTACGTTTCGGTGACGGGCATCACGGGCGAACGCACCGACCTGCCACCGGAACTGAGCGACAATGTCAGTTGGCTGCGCGAACAAACCGACTTGCCCATTTGCATCGGCTTTGGCATCAGCCAGCCAGAGCATGTCAAATTGCTTGCCCCAGCCGCGGACGGATTGATCGTCGGCTCGGCAATCGTTCGACGCATCGCCGAAGCAGAAGATACGTCGCGCGAGCAAGTGATCGCCAACGTGGGCGAATATGCCGCAAGTCTTATCGCGGCACTGACGGCGGAGTAATGGCAATGATTGGAAAACTCGCCAAATAGGACGGCGGTCAACATCCAGGCTAGCCGGCTTTTCGGCGAATCTGCTCATCCGGTTCCGAAGTCGTTTCAAAAGAGCTGACGGGCAACGTAATGGGCGGTGGAATATAGAGCGGTCCCTTGCTTTTTCCCGACGTATCCGTCCAGCGATGTTCGGCGATTTGGTCCAGAATCTGTGTCGCGACTCGAATTGCCGCCAGCCCATCTTCGCCAGAAATGCGGGGTGTCGAGTGACCTTGAATGCTGCTGACAAAGTCGAGTTGCTCTTCCAAAATCGCGTTGTTCGACTCGACCGGAATGTCTTCGATCGGCAGGTATTCCGTGAAAAGACTATCCCGCACAAACAGCTTCTGATCGGGCGTCAGTTTGTTGAAGTCGATTTCTCGACGCATGATCGACTCGTGAGGCCGTATGTATTTGGCCGTGTGCTGGGCAAAGTCGATATTTGCATAGCCGGTTTCGGTGAAGACCTGCATGTGACGTTGAGCAACATAGCTGCAACGGGACGCCGTCAAATTGGCCACGCATCCGTCCGCGAATTGCAAACGGGCTTGGGCCATGTCTTCGTGGCCACCGAACATCGACATGCCGATGGCTTGTACGGCGACGAGGTCCGATTTCATCAGCGAGAGAATGATGTCCAGATCGTGAATCATCAGGTCCAACACCGCGCCAATGTCCGTCGAACGAAATGTGTAGCCACTGGTCCGTACCGCTTCGACATATTTCGGATTGCCCAGCGAGGGCAGCACGGCACACAACGCCGGATTGAATCGCTCCACGTGACCAACCTGCAGCACGACCTCTTGTTCGCGAGCAAGTGCCACCAATTCTTCCGCCTTGTCGGGTGTCGGTGTCAGCGGCTTCTCAACGAAAACATGAACGCCGCTCTCCAGCAACTCGGTGGTCACGACATGGTGATACTTTGTCGGCGTGGCCACGATTGCGGCGTCGACCTTGTCAATCACTTCGCTGTGGCTGCAGCAAACCGGCACATCGAATTCCGCTGCAATTTGCGAACGAGCCGCTTGAAGCGGATCGATGACAGCGACCACTTCGCATTGGTCGAGTGATTGCGCCAATCGTGTGTGGATGCGGCCTAGATGGCCCGCGCCAATGACCGCCAGGCGTAGGCGTTTCACGCAGCTCTCCTACGTTCTCGGGCTCGGCCGTGACGACCTTCTTGTTGATTTTCGATAAAAGCGATCAGATGATTGACCGCTGGCACCAAATGTCCGCCAGCGCGCAGGATCTCGCGGGCGTTGTCTAAACCGACTTTGGACCGATAGATCAACTTGTGGGCCTCTGTCAACGCTCGGATCGACTCCTGCGAGAATCCGTTTCGCTTCAAGCCGACAACATTGACGCAGCGCGGCCGAGCGGGAATTCCTTCGGCCAGCATGTACGGCGGCACGTCGTTCTTGACGCTCGCCTGGCCGCTGATGAAGCTGTAATGCCCGATGGTGGTGAAGTGATGGATGGCGATGGCACCGGAAAGCGTTGCATGATCGTAAATGCGGACGTGCCCACCCATCATCGTTCCGTTGGCGATCACGATATGGTCGCCCAATCGACAATCATGAGCGACATGGACGGCGGCCATCAAGAAACAGTGATCGCCGATCGCGGTCACGCCGTCTTCCTTCAACGTACCACGGCTGATGGTGACGTGTTCGCGGACGACGTTGTTGTTGCCGATGATCACTTCGGTGTCTTCGCCCTGATAGGTCAAATCCTGTGGCTCGCCACCGATGACCGCTCCGGGAAAGATGTGGTTGTCTTTGCCAATGGTCACGCGGCCTCGAATCGTCACATGATTTTCCACCACGGTTCCCGATTCAATCGTCACTCGGGGCCCGATCACGGAGAAGGGCCCAATGTGGACATCCGGAGCGATCTTTGCTCGGGGGTCGATGGACGAGTTGTCGGAAAAAAAGTTCGTCATGGTGTCTGCTGTAGGATGGATTGCTAATCCGTCCGATCGTCGTTGCTTCCATCATCGGACGGATTGGCAATCCATCCTACAGGTTTCAAGCAATGCGACGTGCTGATTCCGTAATTTGCCCTTCCGCTAGAAGAGCGCTCACCAGTTCGGCATTCAATCGATGACCACTACAGTGTGCCGTGAACCGGCCCACAAGATCACAGCCCGCCAAGGCCAGATCTCCAATTAAGTCCAACATCTTGTGTCTGACACATTCATCTTCATAACGCAATTCGTTTTCGATCGGACCATCCGCGTTGTACACCAACACGTCCGAGTAGGTCACGCGCCCCCCTAAGCCTTGCTGTTGCAACCACTCGGCTTCCTGCTGGAGCAAAAAGGTTCTGGCCGGGGCCAATTCCTTTTGAAACGTTTCGGGCGTCAGTTTCAGTTCGAGTTTCTGCCGGCCGATCGCGATGCTTTCGGAATAATGGAGCCGATAGCGCAATTCCATGTCGCCTCGCAGGCAAGGCCGTGCCTCGACCCAGCAATCCTGGTCGCCAACTCGGGTGACGTCCGTCACCACCAATTGGGCGCGCTCGGCGTCTTGTTCGACGATTCCGGCCGCCAGAAGAGCTTCGGTAAACGCCAGGCTCGATCCGTCGCAGCCCGGCATCTCGGCTCGGTTGGTCCAAACTTCGCAGTTGTCAATCCGCAGCCCCGCCAGAGCCGCCATGACATGTTCGACCATCTCGACACTCACACCGTCAACGCATACTGTCGTTCGCCGCGGAACTTCGATCCGATGCCCGATATCGGCCGGAATCCGCTTGGGCGACTCCAAATCGCCCCGCACGAAAACGATGCCCGTGTTCGGCGGAGCTGGGCGGAATTGAAGCGTTACATCCTCCCCGCTCCAATATCCAAACCCGCCGACTTCGACCGGCTGGGCAATCGTTTGTTGGGGGCGAAGGTAAATCAACGGTGTCTCGTCGGCGAAAGAGGAATCGGGAACGTGATCAGAACGCGTCACTCGAATTCCTAGTTGCGCGAAGGACGGCCGGGAATTGGTGACGTGCGGTTGCTAACACCACCAGGAGCGGAACCGCGGTTCATTTCCTTGACGATGATGTTCGTGATGTCGCGTTTGTTGTGATAGACCACCGTGGCGTTGACACCTTGAAGGATGCTCTTGGCATCGTCTTCCTTGATCGGTTCGCTGCTGAATCGCAGAACGAGCTGCACGCCATACTTCTCGGCGAACTGTTTCACGGCTTGCGTCAGTTCGGTGTAGGTGTTGAAGTACAACTTGGCTTCGCGCTGCATGAATTCGCGCCGCTTGAGTTGCGTTTCGACTTGCAGGTCGCTCGTGCGTTTCGCGATGCTGGCTTCCAAATCGTTATGTTCCTTGGAGCCCTTCGTGTAATCACCAAGTTGCTGGACCATCTTCTTCATCTTGGCATTTTCGTCGCGCAAGTAGCTCTCAAACTTCTTGACGTCCTCTTTCATGATTTCCATCGCTTGCGTGAAGCGAACGTGTTCCTTGAACACCTTGCCGACGTCCAAAATCGCGACGTTGGTGCCAGCGGATTGAGCGAAAACGGCGGTGCAGAAGGCAACCGACAACAAGCTGGCCACGGTGGTGGCAAAACGAAAAGAGTTTTTCACGTCAGCACTCCTTGCTGTGTTTTGGGTCTTGCTTGACCTTGCGACCGCCAATCCTTTGGCCGGCCGCGACGATTTGTTGACATCTATGTCAGGTAACGGGAAAAGCGGGCGGTATTCTGACGTGAAGGCAAAAATCCGTAAAGGCCAGAAATCAGCCACCCGGCAATCCTTGCAGTGAGGTGCGCACAGTTAAGTGCGTGCATTCATTTATCGGTTGCCGGAGTGAAAGTATTTAACGGTTGGGCAAGAATTATGACGAACCTCAAGCCGCCATCACCCGTTGGTCGCGAATCTGGGCGGCGATCGTGCGATAGCGAACGTAGAAAGTGCGCGCGAGCAAGCCGAGATAGAAGTTGAGCCCAATCGACGCGAACAACAACATGGCGACAAACCAAGTGGACAGCGACGATCCACTCTCGGACGGCTCTGCGGGCAGAGCTGGCTTCTCCGATGTCATCGCGTCCTCTTGTGCTGTCTGATCGTCTGTGTCCGGCGTTGCTTGGTCCGCGGAAAAACCTGCTTGCTGAAATGCGACGGCATCGCTAGCGGGATCAGAACCGACCGGCAGCGGCAACGCGGCGTTCACGTCGGGCTCATGTATCTTTTTCGGTTCGATCTTTTTTGCGTCCGGATCGGGAATCGGTACGGGAGTTCCGCTCGGTTTTTCTGGCTCGGTTGGCAACGGAGAAAAGTCATTGTTGTTTTGGTCGGTTTTGTCAGCCTTGTTCGGCACAAACGAGTTGTCCGCGTCATTAGCCGCGTCATCAGCTGCGTCATCTCCGATTTGGAACGGAACGTTGGGCTTCAACGGCGGCGGGTCCAGCGCGTTGAATTCACCTCCACCGCTAGCACTTTCCTTCGGCAACGCTGGTTTGGTTGGAGGTGAATCTTGTTGCTCCAGCGCACCGCCCCCTTGTTCGCGCAGCGGGTTTTCACGATCGACTGCGGTGTTATCGTCCTTTTCTTGAATGGGCGTCGCATCGACAACCGGGTTGTTTGGCCGGATCGGCGTGCCTTTGCGCGGCAAGTCCGAGCTTCCTACAAAAATCCGAAACCGCCGTCCGCCCCGAACATCCGTGGGAATTTCGCTGATAATCGGTTCGCCATCTTTGATCAATTCCAGCAACTCCGGCTCGATCTGCACGATGTATTCCAGATCGCCATCCGAGGTCGGCTGCCACCCGAAATCAACACCAAGCGACGCGACAACGATAAGAACAGCAGTTCCGCTCATCCGGCGACTCCTTTGCCAAACGCGGTAAATGATCAGAGAGCGGAATATCGTAAACTAGCGGGTAGCGCTGCGTAAATACGAACTATGGACCGACCTGGGTCTCAACGGGCACTCAGTATGCCATCCCATGGCCAGAAACCGTTAGTTCGCCTTTGGCCAACCCATCCGCGACCTCACGGATTGCTTCTCCCGCTTGCTGGGCGTCCGTTTCGGTGATGTGCAGATTCGTCACCAGGCGAACCAAACTTGGCCCCAGAGCCAATGCCCGCACGTTTTTCTGGTCCATCGCTTCCGTGAATTCGACGGCCGTACCGACCGATGCGTCGATCTTGAAGAAAACGATATTCGTGTCGACTTGGTCAGGATACAGCGAGATTCCTTCCGTCTGCCGGACAGCCTCGGCGAGGATTTGAGCGTTGGCGTGGTCTTCGGCCAATCGCTCGATATTGTTTTCCAATGCGTACAACGCGCCGGCGGCGATGATGCCAGCTTGTCGCATCCCAGCACCAAAAACTTTGCGATGGCGACGGGCTTCGGTTTCGATCAAGTCCTTCGGCCCTGCCAACGCTGAACCCACCGGTGCGCCAAGTCCTTTGCTGAAACAGACGCTGACCGTATCAAAGTGTTTCGCCCATTCGGCGGCCTCGATGCCGGACGCGACGACGGCGTTGAACAATCGAGCGCCGTCCAAGTGTGTTCGCAATCCGTTGTCGTGTGCCCACTCGCAAATTTCGGCCATGCCATCGTACGGCAGGATTCTGCCCGCGCCTCGGTTGTGCGTGTTTTCCAGGCAAACGAGTTTGGTGCGCACCAGGTGTTCATTTTCGGGGCGGATCAGGCCTTTGAGTTGATCGAGCCCGAGCACGCCGTATTCGCCCTCGACCGTCCGCGTCGCCACGCCGCTCAGTTGTGCGTTACCACCTTGCTCGTAATTGTAGACGTGGCAGCCCGCTTCGCAGATCAATTCATCGCCCCGTCCGCAATGCAGCCGAACGCCGATTTGATTCGACATCGTACCCGACGAAACATAAATCGCCGCTTCCTTGCCGAGCAATTCGGCCGTGAACTCTTGCAGACGATGCACCGTGGGATCGTCGTTAAACACATCGTCGCCCAATTCAGCTTCAGTGATCGCCTTCATCATTCCCGGCGAGGGTTGTGTAATGGTGTCGCTACGGAGGTCGATCGCGTTGTTGAGCATGATGGGATCTCATCAAAGTTGTAGGTTTGCAAACGATTATAAGTTACACAACTTGGTCTCGCGATGGGTTCATGTGTACTGACAGAAATGTAACTGCACTAAAACCGCGACGTAAATCCGAAAAACCCGCCATGCAGAAATGGGCTGCCATTGATATCGACCGATGTCGTGCCGGCACCCAACACGTTCGACGTTTGAATCTGATCCGGTGCCACGGCAACACCTTCCAGCCACATTGCTTGATAACCGATGCTCAAGTCGGTGTACGCATTCAGCGGGTAGATGAATTTCATACCAATTTCGATGAGCGCTGCCGTGTGGCCCCGGCTGGCGGTGGCCGTGCTTGCCGCTCCGCCCGTGGTAAAGGAACTGGATTGGTCGGACCAGTTGTGGAACGCGCCGGCTTTGACGGTCGCATCCAATGTCATTTGCCGCACGCCACAGAGATGACTGTTCTGGAACTCCCACAACCGACACTCGGCTCCAATTTGTCCGCCGTGTAACGCATTCCCCGTGGCGATCGAGTGAACGTTCGGATCCGACGACCAGACGTGATACTGCTCGCTGTATCGAACTGTTCTATAGCCGGCCAGCAAAGTCAGCCATGGATTCATTTCGCAGCGGGCACTGAGTTCGCCGCTGTGAATCTTCGATCCGTAGAAAAACGTCGCGTTGGTGAGCCCTGCAACCGCTGGGTTCAAACCATCCACGGCCAGAAAATACGGGCCTCCCGCTGGTGCGAATACGGTCTGGCTGCCCCAACTCGTGATCCCGAAATAATTCAACTCCAAGTCCACACCTAAATCCAGCACATTGTGGCGAATCAAACTCACCCTCGGACCGATCTCCAAACCAACGCCCAAATTGGACGCGTCGAACACGGCACCGCCGGCGTTGGACAACAGCGTCTGCGCGCGCGGCGTGTTACTGTTGTCCAGCACCACCGCATCCGCCGACACCGTCCACAAAGGCCGCCAACAACAGCCATCCGTCATCACGAAAGAAGCGTCAAAGTTGGACAAGTCCTGACAAGGGCAACTGCCGACATCCATCATTTCAGGCAGCAATTCGCTGGCTGGCACTTCCCGCCCAGGACTTGGCGCGGGTATTGGATTGACTTCCTCCACCGCTTCACGGGGCAAATCCGCGGGGGATGGCTCGGCAGAGGGCTGAAGGGCCAAATAGGTGATATCGTTGGGGCGAACTATCGCAGGCAGGTCCAACGGAGAAAGTAGTTCATCCCTGGCCTGACCCAAAAGTGTACTTGCAAACAGAGTGACAACGGCACAACCGAAAATTTGAAACGAACGCATGTCGTCCTCTCCAAGTTTGAGGATTCAAACACCCATCCGTGGTTTTCAAGTTGTGACGTCTGTATGCCCAACAATCCATGTCAGCGTGACGTCTCTCGCCTCAATAAATCGGCGCTAGGTCAGGAAATATGAAATCCGACGCGACGGGTTTCTGACATCCGCTGAATTTGGACGGTACAACTCGTCTTCGATCGATAATCCAACTCGCCGGCAAGAATTACGCAGAACGCAAAACGCCATCGGCCAGACCAAATTCTGAATTGGTCCCTCTTTCGAAATCTCCTGCCGGTGAACACAATGAAGAGTTTGAGGCAAATATGACTGATCTCAGCATCCAAAAAATCGACACTCGCCATGATGACGTCAATCAAAGTCTCGACGCGTTGCGCGAAAAACTGAGCCCGCGCGGCGATGTTGTCAGCGAAGCCGGCCGCCAGCGAACGATCGAAGTCTTCGGCGAACCGCTGTCGCCCCAGCAAGTTGTCGAGAAGATTTGCCAGGACGTTCGCCAGCACGGATTGCCGGCCGTATTGGATTATTCGGCAAAGCTTGACAAGGCTGACCTTGATGCGGATTCGATCCGAGTCAGCGACGCGGATCTTGTCGTCGCTCATGAACAGGCTGCTCCGGAGTTTTTGGAGACCGTTCGGCAAATCCGCGACAACGTTCACGAATTTCAAACCGCGATTCTACACGGCGACAGGGAAGTAACCCGACCGGGAGTTTCGCTTCGACAACGCTACACGCCAATCGAACGAGCCGGCATTTGTGTGCCAGGAGGCGCGGCAGCGTATCCCTCGACAGTGCTGATGACCGCGGTTCCGGCAATGGCAGCCGGGGTCCAGCAGATTGCCGTCGTCGCCCCGCCCACGGACTTTGGCGCCAACAATCCAGACGTGCTCGCGACGTGTCATGAACTCGGTGTCAAAGAAGTTTATCGAGTCGGCGGAGCCCAAGCCGTTGCAGCGCTCGCTTATGGAGTTGAAGGATTGCCGAAAGTTGACAAGATCGTTGGCCCCGGCAACTTGTTTGTCGCACTCGCCAAGAAGCTTGTTTACGGTGAAGTCGACATCGACTCGATCGCGGGGCCCAGCGAAGTGGTCGTCATCGCCGATGCGTCGACTCGCCCCGACTTCACCGCAGCCGATATGCTGGCTCAAGCCGAACACGCTCCGGGAGCCAGCATCCTAGTTACCTGGAGCGAAGAGGTCCTGGCCGCGACGGCTAATGAACTTCAGCGGCAAGTCGCCAAGTTGTCGCGAAGCGAACTCACAGTACAAAGTCTCCACTCGTTCGGTGCCCTGATCCTGGTCAAGGACGAAGAAGAAGCCTGTCGGATCACGAACCTGATCGCCCCCGAACATCTCCATATAGCAACCGACAACGCCGAAGACCTGCTCGCCAAGATTCACAACGCCGGAGCCACCTTCCTTGGAAACTACAGCCCCGTCGCATTGGGCGACTATGTTGCTGGGCCATCCCATGTGCTGCCGACCGGCGGCACGGCACGCTGGGCATCGGGTTTAACGGCCAACGATTTCCTCCGCGGCGGCAGCGTCATATCCTTCAACCAAGACGCCATGACAAAAATCGCTCCCCACGTCCAACGCATGTCCGACAAAGAAGGCCTCACGGCACACCGAGGCAGCGTCGACATTCGCTTAGAAAATCAATCGTAGCCGGATTCGTAAGAATTCGGACCACTTATCAATCCAACTGGATTCTTACGAATTCAGCTACCATACATGACATTCTTCCGCCCCGAAATCGAACAGATGGCCGGTTACGTCCCCGGCGAGCAGCCGCAAGCTGGCAAGTTCATCAAACTGAACACGAACGAAAATCCGTATCCCCCTTCCCCTGCCGTCACTCGCGCCATTGAAGATGTCCTCAAGAATGGCCTAGCGCGCTATCCCGACCCCGTGGCCACCGCCTTTCGAACACGAGCCGCCGAAGTGCTTGGCGTCCAGCCTGATTGGATCCTCTGCGGCAACGGCAGCGACGACATCCTGACGATCGTCACCCGAGCACTGGTCGGCCATGGACAAAAACTGCGACTGCCCTATCCCAGCTACATCCTTTACAAAACGCTGTCGCAGATTCAAGGTGCCCAGTCTGAAGAAATCCGCTTCAATCCCGATTGGACGCTAAATGACGAGTTTGCCACGGTAGACGAAAACGTTCGTGTCGTTTTTCTTCCAAATCCAAACAGTCCCAGCGGAACGGTGATTCCGCCCGATCGAATCTTCGCGCTGGCCGAGCAGCTTCCTTGCCCATTGCTGGTCGATGAGGCGTACGCCGATTTTGCCGACACCAACTGCGTCGATCTGGTTGCCCATAACGAAAATGTCATGGTCTCGCGCACCTTGAGCAAATCGTACGCTCTTGCGGGGCTGCGATTCGGCTTCTTGGTCGCCCAGCCGCACATGATCGACCAGTTTCAAAAGGTCAAAGACTCCTACAACTGCGACGCACTGTCGATCGCCGGAGCAACCGCCGCGATCGACGACCAGGTGTGGCTCACCGAGAACCGCCGCAAAGTAATCGGCACGCGCCAGCGGCTAACGACAGCGATGCAGGAGTTGGGGTTTGACGTCATCCCCTCGCAAGCAAACTTTGTTTGGTGTACTCATCAGGAAAAACCAGTCGAACCGATGTACGATGAACTCAAGTCAAATCGCATTCTTGTACGTTACATGAATTACAAGCACTGGGGAGATGGATTGCGAATCAGCGTCGGAACTGATGAACAAGTCGACGCATGTCTGGCCGTGTTGACGGGCATTGTTTAGCGTACAATCTACTTAGATCCAAGTCAGCAGAACGAAAGGTTAATCTCGTGCCAATCACGAGGGAACATCGCCAGGAAGCCTTGTCATTGGCTTGGCTCCACGCCGTTGCAGGTGCGTGCGGTGTGACGTGTTCCTTTCGCAACCTCGACTACGGAGTCGATGTCACGCTGCACTATATCGAAGCCGCGGGTGGTGTTCTGTTCGAATCCATCTTTCGAGTCGATGTACAACTCAAGAGCACCACCGGCGCGTCGCTGAACGACAAATTCGTGCGTTACGATTTAGATGTACGAAACTATGAACACCTACGAGAGCCGAATCCGTTTGTCCCGCGCATACTCGCCGTTCTCTTGCTTCCTGAAGACGAGTCCGACTGGATTGAAGTGACCGAGAATCAGTTGACGATGAGACGTTGCATGTATTGGCTCAGCCTGGCTGGATTTGAATCGACATCGAACAAACGTACAATTCGTGTTGCGATCCCGCGTGAAAACGTGCTATCGATTGGAGGCATGAAGCAACTGCTGTCGCATTTCAATAAAGGTGAACTGGAATGATCGTCTTTCAACGCCCACTTTCTGAACAAGTCAAACAGTTGATTGAACAGGTTCGTGTCGATCACGTGCGAGCCTACATGCTCAACCACGGCTGGCAGGCCCATCCCAGTCAACGTCGTGACACCATTCTGTTCGAAGGGCCACTTGATGATGCCGGAAAGCCGCTGCGTGACCACTTCCCTGCCACCGAAGATTTCTCCGACTTCGGGCGCTGCGTTGAGGATTTGATTCGAATGTTGACTAAGCTCGAAAAACGAACACCGGAAGACATCATTGCGGAAATGCTGAACAACGGACACCAGCAACCAATGTCCGCCGAAACGGACGTGTCGTCGTCCGAATGAACGTCACACAGTGATTCCGCGTTTCGTTCGTCTCTTAGCACACAGAAAGAATAGATCTGGTCATGATTATCGGTATTGATCTTGGCACCACGAATTCCGTTGCCGCCCGGATGACGGATGATGGGCCCGTGCTGATTCCCAACGCTTTGGGCGAGGTGCTAACGCCGTCCGTGGTGGGAATCGATGAACAGGGGTCGTTGCTCGTTGGCCAGGCCGCTCGCGAATACCAGGTCCTGCAGCCTGAACGATGTGCCGCTTTGTTCAAGCGACACATGGGCAGCGACTGGAATTTTGAAGTCGATGGTAAGTCGTTCACTCCGGAGCAACTTTCAAGCCTGGTACTGCGGACGCTCAAGGAAGACGCCGAGGCCCATTTTGAGGAGTCGATCGAACGAGCGGTGATCACCGTGCCCGCTTACTTCAACGATCTGCAACGCAAGGCGACGATTCACGCTGGTGACCTTGCCGGGCTGCAAGTCGATCGAATCATCAACGAACCAACGGCGGCCGCCATTGCCTACGGGTTTCACGAAACACAGGATGACAAAACTGTTGTCGTTTTCGATCTCGGTGGCGGCACGTTCGACGTGTCGGTGGTCGAGTTGTTCGAGGGAACGATCGAAGTACGGGCGTCGTCCGGCGAGTCATTTTTAGGTGGCGAAGATTTCACCAAGACGATGGCCTCGCGCGTGCTGCAATCACATGGAATGATGTTCGAGCGGGCCGAATTGGATGCTCCCGCGATGGTGTCGCGTGTCCTTCAGCAGTGCGAGAGGGCCAAGCGATTGCTGTCGAGCCGAGCTTCGACCCAAATTAGAATGCCTAACAAATCGGGCGAAATCACGGACGACGCGGCCAAAGTTGAGATTTCACGCCAGCAGTTTGACGAGTGGACTCAGCACGTGCTGGCGGGAATCGATCTGCCAATCCGGCGCGGACTGGGCGACGCGAATTTGAAGCGCAACGACATCGATGAAGTTGTCTTGGTGGGCGGTGCCACGCGCATGCCGGCGGTCGTCCAGCGAGTCGGCGAGATCTTTCAACAACCGCCGCACAGCCGTTTGAATCCTGACGAAGTGGTCGCATTGGGTGCGGCCGTACAAGCAGGTTTGATCGAGCAGCGGAAGAGCCTCGACGAAATGGTCGTGACGGACGTCGCCCCGTTTACGATGGGAATCGAAATCACGCGCCGTATCGGAACGCAGTACAAAGGTGGCTACTATCTGCCGATCATCAATCGCAACACAACAATTCCGGCCAGCCGCGTGGAGCGTGTGCAAACGCTGCAATCGAACCAAACCAGCGTCGCGGTCGAAATCTATCAAGGCGAATGTCGCAAAGTGAAAGACAACCTGTTGCTCGGCAAGTTCGAAGTCAAAGGCGTTCCGCGAGGTCCCGCCGGCCAGTCCGTCGACGTTCGATTTACTTACGATCTGAACGGTGTCTTGGAAATCGAGGCGGAGATTGTTGAAACGAAGAAGAAGTCGCGGCTGATCATCACCAAACATGCTCATGGGTTGTCGGATCGGCAAGTCAACTTGGCCGTCGAACAAATGCAAGATTTAAAAACGCATCCGCGCGAAGAAACAGAAAACCGCTTTCTGCTGAAACGTGCTGAGCGCGTCTACCAAGAATTGCCGCTCAGCGAACGCGAATTCCTGGCGGATTTGATCGACGGTTTTGAGGATGCATTGGAAATGCAAGAAGAGGACTTGATCGATCGGCATCGCGACAACCTGCGTGAATTCCTCGATCGCTTCGAAGACAGCTTTGGCGATGAACCGGCCGACGATGACGAACAGTGGTAATCAAATCGATCCGCGACTGGCTCGCCGAAAGGGTTGGGCGAGCGCTCAACTTAACGTCGCACTTGATGCGTCTCCCGATCAAGTCGAGGCGACTTTTCTGCAACGGTTGCGAGATGACGACTTCGTTCCGGATGAGTCTCTTTTAACGGCATTCAAAACAATGACGGAGAGTGATGCCGATTGCGTGTTGCTCGACATGCCCGATTCGTATCGCTTCAACGAATCGCTGGTTCTGGAGGAGCAGATCGGTGCGTTTGCTAAAGAGATGTTTCGTTGTTCGCCGGCGGAGAGGCTGAGACAATGGCAACAACTACGTCTGGAATGTCAAGATGTGCCGCGAATGCTCGTTCGACTCGACGGGCTTAAACCAGGACTAGCGCTGGATGCCTCGGCTCACATCGACTCTCCGCCGCTCGTGCGCCGCCTGGGTGATGAACTGTTGAAACTGTTTGTTTTGACGCCGACCGAAAAAGCGGTTCGGCGCAGCGAGATCTTGGCGTCCATCGAGAATGAACTGCCCGATTGGGAAGACGCGGCGCGAACGCTCATCGAGAGATTTCCCGATCTGCGTGAGTTAGACACTCAATTTGTCGATGAGCTGGCGTATTGGTCAAATTGGGCCAGTGAAGCTCGCGACATGCGATCTCGAACGTATGAGCCGCGCGTCGTTGCCCGACACTCTGGCGACGGGCGAGGCATCAACATGTTTATTTGGATGTTCGTGTTCTTCATTGCCATGGCGGTCCTCGGCACGATCAACAACAATCGTTCCGACTCAACAAGCCCCTACATGTCGCCGTCCTACTCGCCACCCAAGTTTGATCCGACGAACACTCCTGGCCTGACGTTAAAGCCGGAGCAAGTGCGTGAAATGTTCGACATGGACGACGAGGAATTGCGAGGCTCGTCGGGGCACATCATTTTCATTCTTTCTGGTTTGGACAAAACCCGCAGACATTATCGCGCCATCCTGGACGAGATCAGGGCAGATCGCGACGATCCCAAAGCCGAACTCGACGAAGCGACACGCCACGACGCAATGCTACGTGCTTTGCGCGAACAACCACCGAATGATACGATTCGTTCAAATGCATTTGATCGCGACACGCGATGACTGCTACTCAATGTCGTGACGAATTCTGATCTATGAGCAACACGCTGCCAGACAATCCCGCCGATTGGCCCGACGATCCTTTTGAGTTGTTGGGAATCGACTACGAATCGGATGAGAAGACCGCGCGCCGCTCTTACATTCGCTTGATCCGTCGATTCAAACCCGAACACGCTCCGCAAGAGTTTCAACGAATCCGGGAAGCGTACGAGTCGGTAAAAAAAGCGATCGAATACCGAGAACACTATTCGGACTGGGACGACGATTGGGAGGACGAGGATGATCTCGAATCGACAGATGAGTGGACGGCGACGGCTCCACTGGACGACGATCATGAACGTGCCGACACCAGGGAGGTTCGGCGGCTGGCGACAGATGTCGAAGAGCAGGCCAACCAGGCGTGGCAACTGGCCATCGACGGCCGTGTCGAAGACGCTTACGCCAAACTGTTGTCGTTGAGCGACTCGCATCGTGACAACAACGTTTACATCCGCCTCTACTGGCTGCTGAAGCTGCATCCGGGTCTCGACGAAAAACGCGAGCCATGCGATTGGCTGGTGGACGGCTTGCGAGCCAATCAGTTAATGGGTCCGTTGCGGGAATTGTATCGCCGCGAGATTGCAGAAAATCACCGCGAAGCAACAAGCCGGCGGTTTGATCGGCTGCTGGATTGCGACACCTCGCCGGGCGTACTGGCGGATTTGCTCCAGTGGCGTTGGAATGCGCTGGACGATTCGCAGCGCCACTTGGTCGTGGACGACTTGCGACGCGTGAACAATCGCATGGTCTTGGACGACGAAGAAACCTGGGGACGGCTGCTGTTGATCGCCCTCAAGCAAGTCGCTTTTGCGTCACTTTTGGAAGACAACAACGCTTTGGAAGATTGCCAAATCGCCATCGAGCAACTTCCCCACCTGCATCAGATGCTCGAGAATGAATTGGATGAAATGGAACAGGTCCTAGAGATCGTTGATGCCTGGGACTCGCTACGGTACAACATGAGCGTGCCGGAGAATTGGTTGGATCTGATTGTCGAGTCGTCAACTCGGTCTGCCGCGGATATCCAGCCGCAAGTTCAATCGCTGATTGAGGACATTGCACGAGATCCATTCCAGGCGCTCGAGCGATTTGATAACCTGAATGCAAGCTGTCCTGCCGCGGTCGATTTGTTTGGTGGCTTGATCAGCGAATGTTCTTATCGAGTCAACGTGGACGACCATGATGAGCGAACGTGGGAAGACTTTCGACGTTTAATCAGACGGTTATTCGCGCTGCGAACCTTCGAGTATAAGGCGCTGCGAGCGAGATTGTTGCGGTTTTGTTTGCACGAAATGATCGACCCCAGCCTGGTCGCGATGCTCGTTGGGCAGGAGGAAGACCTGACCGTAGAGAATTGGTCCGATGAAATTGCCGACGATGCGGCGCTGCGAAATGTTTATGTCGCTCACGCCGCGTTTCATTCCTAACGAGATGAAGGACGACGATGCCAAGAACGGCACAAATTCCGCGCAAGACCGCCGAAACAGACATCACACTCTCTTTGAACCTGGACGGCACGGGCCAGTCTCAGATCGAAACCGGCGTGGGATTCTTTGACCACATGCTGGAACTGTTGGCCAAACACGGCCAGTTCGATTTGGAAGTTCAAGCAAAGGGCGATTTACACGTCGATGCACACCACACGGTCGAAGATGTGGGAATTTGTTTCGGTCAGGCGATTAAACAAGCCGTCGGTGACAAAGCCGGCATCCGCCGCTACGGACACTTTACGTTGCCGATGGAGGAGACCTTGGTGACCACGGCCGTCGATCTGAGCGGACGGTACTTCCTCGTCTTCAATGCCGAGCTTCCTTCGGGAAAGATTGGCGATTTCGACAGCGAACTGGTCGAAGATTTCTGGCAAGCGACGGCCGCCAACTCGCTGTGTAATCTGCACGTCGTCTTGCACCACGGCCGCAACAGCCATCACATCAGCGAAGCGATTTTCAAAAGCTGCGCGAGAGCACTGCGCATGGCCGTGGAAGACGATCCTCGACAGCAAGGAGTTCCCAGTACGAAGGGAACGCTGTCATGCTAAACTGTTGCATTCCAATTCTTGTCGATCAAGGCTCCAGCCGCCCAGAACCGCTGTATTTGCAGGGGAAGATTGGCGAGGCCGCGGTCCCCGCCGGAAGGACGTCCCAAGGCCAAAGGCTTGCTACGCACACCCTGCTCTTTCATGAATAAACCGGACTAGTACGTACTGGGTAGGTCAGGTTGTGCCCGACAAAATCCAACTCTGATTTGGACGCACCAACATCAGGCATAGTCTGACCTGCCCATTGTTTTCGCTAGACGTGTGGGGGTTGTATGGCCTAAAATAATCAAATACCACTGCATTTCCACCGAGGAGCATCGGCATGCGTCTCCTGGAGTTTTGGCCAACCTATTTTGCGATTGCTGTTCTCGTCGGTTCATACCAACCGATGTTACGTGCGGCCGATCCACAGTCCGAGCAAGTGAGTCCTCATTTGCTCGCCCTTGTCACGGCACTTGGCGACGACAAGTTTTCGTCGCGCGAAAATGCCACCGAAGAATTGATTTCGGCAGGCATTTCTGCTCTTCCCGCGTTGCAGCAAGGCACCAGGCATTCGGATCGCGAAATTCGATTTCGCAGCTATCGAATCATCCTTCTCGTTCGCAAGAACGATTTTCAACGGCGTTTGGATTCGTTTTCCAAGGAATACGATTCAGACTCGGAATACGATTTGCCGGGGTGGGATGAATATCGTCAGTTGATGGGCGATGAACCCGAGGCGCGATCGCTGTTTGTTCACATGCAGCGGTCGGAGTCCGAATTGATTGCAGGCGTGATGAGCAACAAGAAGTCGGCGGGCGACTTGTTGACGTTTCGGACGATGCAGATCCAGAATTCGATGCGCACGTACCGCACGCAACTCACACTGGGCAGCGTGGCAACCATGGTCTTCATCGCCGGCGACGAGGACGTGTCGTTGGGACAACAGGCGAATTCGGCGATCAATAGTTTTTGTTATCAGGCATCTTTTCAAACGGCGATGCAAAACAGTTCGACCAAACCGATAGTTCGCAAACTGTTGGGCGCCTGGATCAAACGGGGCGAAGACTGGACCGCTTACCAGGGCCTGTCCCTGGCCATGCGTTACAATTTGAAGGAAGGATTGGTTCCCGCCGAGCGAATCCTCAACAACCCGGTCGCACAGACGCACGTGATGCAATACGCGATATTGACGGTGGCCAAGTTGGGGAACAAGGATTATATGAGTTTGCTGGAGAAATTCCTCGACGACAAAACTCGCGTCTCAACGCGCCGCGTCGACAAGCTGACTTATGAAACGCAAATGCGAGACGTAGCACTGGCGGGTCTTGTCCATTTGGCGGAGCAAGACCACAAGAAGTTTGGATTCTCTCAAATCCAAAAGCACACCACCGTCTTATTCAGCACCAGCACGCTGGGATTTAAAGACGAAAAAGAGCGGCAAGCCGCGCTGACCAAATGGAAAGAATTTCGCGCCGCCGAGAAGTAGGACGGATTGCCAATCCGTCCGTTGAGTACGTCTTACGAGTTGGACGGATTGGCAATCCGTCCTACCGCACACCTACTCCGGTACATTCACTTTCAGCGTCGGTGACCTCAGTTCGCCCGTCCAAACGTTCGCTAGTTTCAGCGCTTTGGGATCGAGCGAGTTTTTGTGTGTCACGCGAATGGAGTATTCGCCCCCTTTAGTCAACATGGGCAATTGAAATCCATAGCCCATGTTGCGAATTTTTCCCGGCTGGATCTCAACGAAGTCGTGGATTCGTGGGGCTGGGATTTTGGCCGGCGGTGTGAAAGTAGCAACATCGATCGCCCGGCCGTCTGGGCCCAGCAGTTCAATCATAAATGGGTGTTTGTAAATGTAGTTCGACGCGTGCATGGGAGCGTCACCGGTGTTCTTTAGCAGCGCATAGACCGAGATTTGGGCTACGGCCTTCACGGGTTTTCCTTTGACGGGTACTTTCGACTTTCGCAGGTCGCGTTGTTCGTAAACCATGCCAATCTGCACTCCATTCTCGGACTTGCTCCACTGGATGGCTTTGACCGCCGCGAGTTTCTTCTTCATTTCCGCAAGTTTCTCCAGCGGTTGCCGGTCCGTGGGATAGGTCGCCCAATGGACCGGCAGCTTGTCGTCGGCGCTCATGACCCAGATCGACTTGTCGCCCACGCGTGGTGCCGGCAAATCGGTCGATAGGCGTAAACCACCCGCGACACGCTTGGGCCAGGCCAGTCGAATGTCGCCCGCCATTTTTGGTTTACCTTTGAGCAACTCGATCGGTTTGATAATGCCGACCTGATAGACCTGGCCGTTTTTCTTCACATCCTCTCCGTACTTCTGCACTTCGCCAGCCACCACCAAGTCCGCCTCCGCAATTCGAACTTCCTGCGGCACATAGGCCCAACTTGCCAACAGTGGTGAGGATGTGAGTGCGATGATGGCACCTACAAGCGTTGAATTCATGAGGTTCATTGTCTGTTCCTCGAGTTTTCCGTAAAACGGATTGCCTAATCCGTCTGAAAGTCATCCAGGACGGATTAGCCAATCCGTCCTACAGCCAAAGTATAAGCGATTGATCTCCCGCAAGCTACGAATTC